>JALTWL010000031.1 GCA_027047045.1 Micavibrio sp. | reverse complement strand
AAATAGTTGGTATAACTGGCACTGGTGGGGCTGGTAAGTCCTCTTTTACTGATGAGCTAATACAAAGATTTAATTTAGATAGTGGTAGTAATGTCAAAATTGCAGTAATTGCAATTGACCCAACTAGGCAAAAAACAGGAGGCGCATTACTTGGTGATAGAATACGTATGAATTCTATTGTGGGCGATAATGTCTATATGCGCTCTTTGGCAACTAGAAGCAATAAGGGGGAAGTGCCAGAAAATCTACCAGATATAATAAATATTACCAAGCTGGCGGGATTTGATTTAGTAATTGTTGAAACTCCTGGAATTGGGCAGGGAGATGCGGGAATAGTACCGTTTGTTGAAAAATCTATTTATGTTATGACACCGGAATTTGGCGCAGCTAGCCAATTAGAAAAAATTGATATGCTGGATTTTGCCGATATGGTTGTAATTAACAAATTTGACCGTAAGGGCGCGGAAGATGCGCTAAGAGATGTTGCAAAGCAGGTACAAAGAAACAGAGAAGCATTTGACAAAATGCCAGATGAAATGCCTGTATTTGGCACAATTGCCGCCAGATTTAATGACGATGGTGTAACCGCTGCTTATCAATATTTGCTATCTTTGTTACGGGGGGCAAGCTTTAAAGAATATAAATCTAGTTTGCCGAAATTAGATATTAAATATTCATCAGAAAAAACGATAATTATTCCCACCAATAGAGTTAGATATTTAGCAGATATTGCAGAGAGTATTAGAAACTATCATAAAAACACAGAAAAACAGGCAAAAATTGCCCAAGAATATCAAGATTTGCTAAATGTTGCAGAGATGGTAAAATCTGATGATAAGCTAAAAGAGCTTGCAGAAGAAAAAAAGCAACTACTGATAGAAGAAAGCAGAGCTTTGCTTTTTGAGTGGGAAGACATAAAAGATAAATATTCAAAAGATGAAGTTAGCTTTACGGTTAGAGGCAATAAGGAAATAAGCATTATCAGCAAGCAAAAAACGCTTTCTGGTACAACAATTCCAAAAGTAGCACTCCCAAAATATAGCGATTGGGGCGATATTTTAAAATGGCGCTTAAAAGAAAATTTACCAGGCTATTTCCCCTATACTGCGGGTGTTTTTCCTTTTAAACGTGAAGGTGAAGACCCTGCGCGCATGTTTGCAGGTGAGGGTGATGCTTTTCGTACCAATAGAAGATTTAAGAAACTCTCGGAACACTCAGAGGCAAAAAGACTGTCAACCGCCTTTGATAGTGTAACTTTATATGGGCGCAACCCTGCAATAAGACCTGACATATATGGTAAAATAGGCAATGCTGGGGTGTCTATTGCAACAATTGATGATATGTGGGAGCTTTATCGAGGCTTTGACCTATGCGACCCTAAGACATCTGTATCTATGACAATTAACGGACCTGCACCGACTATTTTGGCATTTTTCTTAAATACAGCAATTGACCAACAGGTAGAAAAATTCAAATCAGAGCATAAAAGAGAGCCAAACCAAAAGGAATATGCAGAGATTAAAAAATTTGCTTTGTCTTCTGTGCGTGGCACTGTACAAGCTGATATACTTAAAGAAGATCAAGGGCAAAATACTTGCATTTTTTCAACTGAGTTTTCTTTGAAGATGATGGCGGATATTCAGGAATATTTTATTGAAAATAATATCCGTAACTTTTATTCGGTATCTATATCTGGCTATCATATTGCAGAGGCGGGAGCAAATCCAATAACTCAGTTAGCATTTACACTTGCCAACGGCTTTACATATGTTGAGTCTTATTTAGCTCGCGGTATGAATATTGATGATTTTGCTCCTAATTTATCTTTTTTCTTTTCTAATGGTATGGACATTGAATACACGGTTTTAGGCAGAGTAGCACGCAGAATATGGGCAATTGCTATGCGTGAGAGATATGGCGCAAATGCAAGAAGTCAAAAGCTAAAATATCATATTCAAACATCAGGGCGTTCTTTACATGCACAAGAAATGGCATTTAATGATATTAGAACAACTTTGCAGGCTTTGCTTGCCATTAACGATAATTGTAACAGCTTGCACACTAATGCTTATGATGAGGCTATCACCACGCCAACCGATGAATCTGTAAGGCGGGCACTTGCAATTCAGCTAATAATCAATAAAGAATTTGGGCTAACAAAAAATGAAAATCCTTGGCAAGGCTCATTTATAATAGAGGAACTGACCGATTTAGTAGAAGAAGCTGTACTCAAAGAATTTGAGAGAATATCGGATAGGGGTGGCGTACTTGGCGCGATGGAGCGAGGCTATCAACGTAGCAAAATACAAGAAGAATCTTTGCTATATGAACATAAAAAACATGATGGCTCACTACCAATTATCGGCGTTAACACCTTTTTGCCAGAAAATGAGGCAGAAGAAGTTAAAATAGAGCTTGCCCGTTCAACTGAGGCTGAAAAAGAAAGCCAAATCAAAAGAGTGCAAGAATTTCAAGAAAAGCACAAAGAAGAAGCTAAAATTGCTTTGCAAAAATTAGAACAAGCCTTGACTAGCGGTAAAAATGCTTTTGCGGAGCTAATGGAAGTGGCGCGCGTTTGCTCACTTGGACAAATAACCGACTTAATGTTCAAAGTTGGTGGCAAATACCGCAGAAATATGTAGATGATATAGCTGGCTATTCAAAGAATTTGGTGAATTCATCTACCTCAAGTCTTGGGGTGCGGTATGAGTTAACAATTGCGTCCTTGTCCTCATAGCCAAGCGCCATACCGCATAGCAGGTTATAGCCTTCATAGCCTAGCTCTTTTTTTACAATATCTGGGTGTTCTGCCAAGGCAGCTTGCGCACAAGTGCCAAGCCCCTTAGCGGTTGCCATTAACATTATTGATTGTAAAAACATGCCAAAATCTAAATAGCTACCTTTTTGCATTATGGGGTCTATAAAAAAATAAAGCGCAACTGGCGCGTCAAAGGCACGATAATTAGCAGCCCATCTTTCTTTTTGTCTTTCTGTATCCTCTCTTGTAATACCAAGGGTTTTATACATTAAAAGTCCGCATTCTTTGCGCCTTGTTTTATATGGCTCTTTCCATTCAAGTGGATAGTATTGGTAGTCCATTTGTTTTGGTACGCCTTCTTCAAAAGCTTCTAGCAATTTTTGCTCTATTTGCTGTTTTTTCTTTCCGCTAACAACCGCGACATGCCAAGGTTGCGCATTTACCCCAGAAGGCGCCCATCTAGCGACCTCTAATATCTTAACAATAGTTTCTTTTGTAACAGGTTTGTCTAAAAAAGCCCTTACAGATTTTCTTGATTTTAAAGCAGTTTCTACGTCCATTTTAATACCTTGATTGAAAATATTGCACTTCTTAGAAATATAACATATAGTCTTTATAGTTTCCAATCGAGATTATTTAAATTTTTACGTACGAGAGGAAAATTTATATGACTAACAATAAAGTTAAAAACAAGCTATATGTGCCAGAGCCAACAGCAAGACCAGGTGATGAGCCTGATTTTTCAAATCTTAAAATACCAAAAGCAGGCGAGCTTCCTTGTCCCAAAATAGATGTTGACCAAGATGAAATTGCGCATTTTGTAGATGGTATGATAAGGGTGCTTGACGAAGATGGATGCGCGGTTGGTGAGTGGAATCCAAATCTTGCTGTGGAGGAGCTAAAACGCGGGCTTGCCTATATGGTATTGGTACGTGAATTTGATGCCAGAATGCTCAAAGCGCAAAGGGTTGGTAAAACTTCATTTTATATGCAAAGTTTAGGTGAGGAGGCAGTATCTGTTGCCCACTCTTTAGCATTGGAAGAAGATGATATGTTCTTTCCAACTTACAGACAGCAAGGTTTGCTTGTTTCACGTGATTATTCACTTGAAAAAATGATATGCCAACTTTTGGGCAATAAAAAAGACCCAGTTAAGGGAAGGCAGCTCCCCATTATGTATTCATCTAATGAAAAGGGTAAGGGCTATTTTAGCATTTCTGGGAATCTAGCAACTCAATATATACAAGCAGTTGGCTGGGCAATGGCAGAGGCCTATAAGGGAACCGACAATGTTACTTCTGCTTTTGTTGGCGACGGGGCAACGGCTGAAGGTGATGTACATGCAGCGATGATTTTTGCATCTGTTTACAAAGCGCCAGTAATCTTAAATATTGTGAATAATCAATGGGCAATTTCATCACATCAATATTTTGCTGGTGGTAAGAGTACAACTTTTGCTAGACGTGGGCGTGGTTATGGTATTACGGGCTTAAGAGTAGATGGCAATGATTATTTGGCGGTTTACTCTGCCTCTAAATGGGCAGCAAATAGAGTGCGCGCTGGGCTAGGTGCAGTTGTAATTGAGCATGTAACCTACAGAGCAGGGGCGCATTCAACAAGTGACGACCCAAGCAAATATAGACCAGATGGTGAGGCAAAAGCATGGCCGCTTGGCGACCCGATAGACAGGCTTAAACATCACTTAATTAAGCTTGGGGCATGGTCTGAAGAAGAACACAAAAAACTGCAAGAAGAAAAGAAAAAATTTGTAACAAAAACATATAAAAAAGCAGAAAGCTATGGTTTTGGCGAAAATCATGGCTTGAATATTGCCGATATGTTTACAGATTTATATGAAGAAATGCCACTTAGGATAATTAGACAAAGACAAAAATTAGGAGTATAGAGATATGGCAATAATGAATATGGTAGAAGCTCTTAATTCTGCCCATCGGGTATTGATGGAAAAATATCCAAATGTCATTGTCTTTGGGCAAGATGCAGGCTATTTTGGTGGGGTTTTTAATGTAACAGAGGGTTTGCAAAAAGAATTTGGCAAACAACGCTGCTTTGATGCGCCTATTTCTGAATGTGGAATTGTAGGCGCAGCAATTGGCATGGCGGCAAATGACCTTCGTCCGCTGGTTGAAATACAATTTGCTGATTATATTTATCCTGCCTATGATCAAATAGTGTCAGAGGCAGCTAGGCTTCGTTTTCGCTCAGCTGGTATGTTTACTTGTCCGCTTACCATTAGAACGCCTTACGGTGGTGGTGTTAAGGGAGGGCAAACACATAGCCAAAGTCCAGAGTCTTTATTTACGCATGTATCAGGTTTACAAGTTGTAATACCATCTAACCCATATGATGCTAAGGGGTTGCTTATTGCGTCGGTTGAAAAAAATGACCCAGTAATATTTTTTGAGCCAAAACGCATTTACAATGGACCTTTTAACGGTGACCCGCACTCTCCAGCTGTTAGTTGGGATAGCCACAGGGGCGGTGAAGTACCAGAGGACTATTACACAATTGAGCTAGGCAAGGCAAATATAGTTAAAGAAGGCTCTGACATTACGATAATTGTCTATGGCACTATGGTACATGTGGCAGAGGCAGCTGCAGAGGCAGCAGACATAGATGCTGAAATTATTGACCTTAGAACTTTACTTCCGCTAGACAATGATACAATTATAAATTCAGTTAAAAAGACAAAAAGATGCGTGATTGTGCATGAGGCTACACTTACTAGCGGTTTTGGTGCAGAGCTTGCTGCAATTATTCAAAAAAATTGCTTTTGGCATTTAAAAGCCCCAGTTGATAGAATTACAGGTTGGGACGTTCCGTATCCACTTTCTTTTGAGTGGGATTATTTTCCAACTAAGCAGCGTGTTGCAGATACTCTTAAAAATATAATGCAGGAAGGATAAATATAGCAATGGGCAAATATGAATTTATTTTACCAGATTTGGGTGAGGGGATTGTTACAACAGAAATTGCCGAATTACACGCAAATATCGGTGATATTATTGAAGAAGATGATAATTTAATTAGTGTAATTACCGACAAAGCAGTGATAGAAGTGCCAAGCCCTGTTAGCGGTAAGATTATTTATATTGCAGGTAAAAAGGGCGATATTGTAACTGTTGGCACTCCGCTTGCGGTATTTGAAGTAGATGATAGTCTTGCGAATGTTGAGAGTAACTATGATATTGCAAATATCAAAAATAATAGTCAAAAAATCAAGGAAGAAGCAAGAGAAGTAAAAGAAGAAAAAATAGAAGTTATAACAACAGCTACAGAAGAAATAAAAGAAACAAGCAAAGAGCAAGTTAATGATAATTTAAAAATAATTGATAGTAGTGATGTTTTAACTTCGCCTTATATTAGAAGACTTGCCGTTGAAAAAAATATAGATTTGAACAAGGTAAAAGGCACAGGACCTGAGGGCAGGATAACTGAGGAAGATTTTAATCATTATTTAGAAATCTACGCAAGCGGTACTATTTGTACAAAACAAAAAAGAAATGATGTAAAAGAAATTCCTGTTATTGGCATGCGCAGAATAATTGCCGATAAAATGCAACAAAGCAAACGAAATATTCCGCATATTACCTATGTTGAAGAAGTTGATGTAACTGAGGTTGAAAAATTGCGACAAAATATGAATTCAGTTCGTGATGAGGGACAGCCTAAGCTGACCATATTGCCATTTTTAATGATTGCAATGGTAAAATCTTTGGCAAAATATCCAAAATGTAATGCAATTTTTGATGATAAGGCAGAAGTTATCAAACAATATGGAGCTGTCAATATCGGAATTGCTGCCCAAACAGACAAAGGACTTAGTGTTCCTGTTGTAAAACATGTAGAGGCTATGGATATATGGCAAGCAGCAGCTAATATGCAAAAATTGTCAAAAGAGGCAAAAGACGGCACAATCAAGCGTGATGACTTGTTAGGCTCTACTATTACTATAACCAGTCTGGGTAAGCTTGGCGGGTTGATTTCTACCCCGATTATCAATGCGCCAGAAGTCGCAATAGTCGGCGTTAATAAAATAGTTGAAAGACCAGTTGTAATTGAGGGCAATATTGTAGTTAGAAAAATGATGAATTTATCTTCATCTTTTGACCATAGGATAATAGATGGCTATGATGCGGCAGAATTTGTAAATTATATTAAGTTGCTTTTAGAAAATCCCGCAATGATATTTGTATAAGAGGTATTAGGTATGGCAGATAATATTAAATGCGATGTTTTGGTTGTGGGGGCAGGCCCTGGCGGTTATGTAGCGGCAATTAGGGCAGGACAGTTAGGACTTAACACAGTTATTGTTGAGGCGGATAGATGTGGTGGCACATGCCTTATTCGTGGCTGTATCCCGTCAAAGGCTTTAATACATGCAGCAAGCAGATTTGATGATATTAAATCGCATTTAAAAACTGCAAATATGGGAATTTCCGTTAATGGCAAAGTTGAGCTTAATTTTAAAGAAACAATTGCTTGGAAAAACTCAGTTGTTGATAAGTTAAATACGGGTGTTGAGGCACTTTTAAAAAAAGCAGGCATTAGAATTATCAAAGGCTGGGCAGTTTTTGAAAATGGTAAGACTTGCACAGTTGAGGACGACAAAGATAAAGTTAAAATAATCGCAGAACATGTAATAATCGCAACTGGTTCTAAAGTTGTGGAACTTCCGTTTATGCCATTTGGCGGTCATGTTATTTCATCTACTGAGGCTTTGGACTTAGAAGAAGTGCCAGAAAATTTAGCTGTCATTGGTGCTGGCTATATTGGGGTTGAGATTGGCTCTGCTTATGCAAAGCTAGGCTCTAAAGTTACATTTGTTGAGGCTGAAGATAGAATACTTGCAGGATTTGATAAAGAAATAACAGCGCCAGTTCTAAAATGGCTAAGGGAAAATAATGTTGAGATTTTAACGAACTCTAAGGCAAAAGAGGCAAGTAAAGATACTCTTATATATGAGGATAGCAACGGTAAGATACAGAAGATAAAGGCAGATAAAATATTAGTTGCGGTTGGTCGCAAGCCTAATTTAGATGGCTGGGGGCTAGAAAATATACCAGTTGAGATGGAAGGTGGCTTTATCAAAATTGATGAGCAATGCAGAACATCTGTAAGAAATGTTTGGGCTATTGGTGATGTAACGGGTGAGCCTATGTTAGCGCATAGAGCATCTGCACAAGGTGAAATGGTCGCTGAGATTATTGCAGGTAAAAAGCGACATTTTGCCCCAAGGGCAATTGCGGCGGTGTGTTTTACAGAGCCTGAGATTGTTGCAGTTGGCATCTCTGCTGAAAAGGCAAAAGCAAAGGGAATTGACACCATAGTGGGTAAATTCCCACTTGCTGCAAATGGCAAAGCCCTTGCCTCTGGTGCTGATAAATACGGCAGTTTTGTTCGGGTGACAGCAAGAAAAGACAATCATAAGATTATTGGTATACATGCGGTTGGCTCTCATATGGCTGAGATGTCGGGCGAATTTGCGCTAGCAATAGAAATGGACACAAGGCTAGAAGATATTGCAGATACCATACATGTTCACCCAACCATGAGTGAGGCTCTGCACGAGGCTGCCCTTAAAGCTTTGGGACATGCAATTCACATTTAACCCGCCATAGATGTTTTATTATAAACAGATATATCTATCTGGCTGGTTGGATATTTTGTAACCATTGTACAAATATCTCTAATATTCAATCCCAATTTTTCAAATTCTGATAAATTTGTACGGTATATTTTTAGCCCAAGTTTCTTAAGATTGTTTTCTATTTGGGGAAAACCTTGTGGAATCAAAAGTGCGTCATTTATCCAAATAATATTTGCTATTATTTTATTTATGTTGCTAATAACTATTTTTTCATAAGCTAAAATAGCGTAATGTTTTTCAAATTCTTCACTAACAATTACTTTGTTATTGCCAATAAATAAAAGATGTTCGTATAGATGCTCATTATTTTCAAAGGATATATTTATTATTTCTACTTCATAATTTGCATCTTTTAGATACACAGCTAACTGTCCCGCGCCTTCATAATTTGTTTTGTCTGAAAGTGTAATTAAAAACTTATTTCCTAACTTAACAACATCACGTGCATCAAGCAGACCAGCATTTGTAATAAATTTTAAAATCCGACTACCTGCAAGGACATTAGTAACTAAAGAATAATCATTATGATTTTGATTATGATTTTTTTTACCAATAATGGCTAAATTGCCAGCAGTAACAGCAACAGGTAATATTGTATTTTGGCAATCAGGAATAATAGAGATATTTACCCCCATATCATTTATTTTTCTACATAGCTCCCCATATTGTCTAATTACTCTGTCTTTATCAACTATACCAACAGTTTTTGATTGATAATTTTCTAAGAATTTTTTTGTTATATGCTGTATTGATATATGCTCTAAATACATAAGATATTTTCCTTTTGCCCAAGTACAATTATTATTTTGATTACCGAAAATAATAACATGATTCTAATATATTTAAAAGCTTTACAAACTATAGAGTTATATGGTACTAAAATAGAGCTCTATTTATTTTGAGCATTGTGTTTAATTTAAACCTTTTGAAAGGGGTGATAACCATCGTACAGGTTGTCGTTAGAGATAATAATGTTGATCAAGCATTAAAGGTTCTAAAGAAAAAAATGCAACGTGAAGGCGTTTTTAGAGAAATGAAATTGCGTCGTTTTTATGAAAAGCCATCTGAAAGACGTGCTAGAGAAAAGGACGAATCAGCAAGACGTGTTCGCAAGTTGCTTAGAAAACGTGAAGAAAAAAATTATTGATTTTCTGCTTGTTAAGACATTATTTTGTAATTTAAAAAAGCACTTGGTTTGACCGGTGCTTTTTTTATCTGGTGATTTTAGGTTGGAATGAGTTACATGTATGAGTTAGAAGAAATAAAAACAATATTAAATAACAATATAAATATTCAGCCAGAGCTTATTAAATATATTATTAAAAACATATTAGCTGTTAAAAATACTGATGATAAATTGATAGCAATCATTGATATTGGCAATATGGGTGTGGGACAAAATATAGATAAAATTCAATCTGATATAACAAATATATTAAGTTATATATTAAAATGTAATGTTGCGATTATATTAACTTCTGAAAAAGAGGGGGCTAGAAAAATAACAGCTAATAAATTACAGTTAAAAAATATTTCTAAAATAATTGCGATTGCCTCTGGCAAGGGGGGGGTCGGTAAATCTACTATTACCAGAAATTTAGCCTCAGCACTTTTAGATAAAGGTCTAAAAGTTGGAATATTAGATGCAGATATTTTGGGACCATCTCAACCTAAAATGTTAGGCTTTTCTGGAAATGCTGAGTTGGGCACAAATAAAAAAATAACACCAGTGACGGTTGATGGCATAAAAACAATGTCAATTTCTTATATGTTAAAGGATAAAAACTCCCCCATAGTTTGGCGTGGACCAATGTTACAAAAAGCATTATTACAAATGTTTAGAGATGTTGATTGGGGAAATTTGGATATATTATTGTTAGATATGCCACCTGGTACAGGTGATGTGTCTTTGACCATTGCTCAAAATGTTGAGCTGTATGCAGCAGTTATTGTATCTACTCCACAAGATATAGCATTACTTGATGCGATTAAGTCACTTGAAATGTTTAAAAAAATGTTAGTTAAAATTGCAGGAATCATAGAAAATATGAGTATATTTACTTGCCCAAATTGTGGACATAAAAGTGAAATTTTTGGATATGGTGGGGCAAAAAATGAGGCTAAAAGGCTAAATGTTCAATTTTTAGGAGAAATCCCACTAATTGCAGAAATTAGAAAAGAATCAGATAAAGGAAAAATAATAAAAACTATACAAAAGCAATATTTCTCCCCCATAGCAGATAAAATTATAGAGAATTTAGAATAAATATCAATATGCTCCTCTACCACTGCTATCAGAACTATAGCTGTATATTTGAAGTCCCATTCCCATAAAGGACATTAGAGATAATATACCTATTGATTTAAATAAGGTAGATGCCAACATATCCCAAAATATAATTCCAAGCGCAAACATTATTAAGGATATCATTACACTTACTAGCACTACTTGTGTAGCAGTTTTTTCCGAATTACGCCATTCTGACTTATCCAACACCATTTTTATTTCATTTGCTTCTTGTTGAGTAATTCCTACAGACATTAATATTTTCTCCTTAATATATTTAAACCATATATTATTTATGTTAACCCACCTCAGTTAACATATTATTAAAAATAGAAATAATATTTTGATTTTTTATTTTATATATGAGATATTTTTTATATTATTCTTACTTGTTAAAAAAAACTTTTTAAATTAAAATTTAACTGTTATTACTGTTTGGTTATGTCTTATAAATTATTTAAATATTTTTCATCTACTATGGTATTTATAATGCTATTGTTGGTTGCCAACATTTCTTTGGCATGTGAAGAATGTGTAGAAATATTAGATATCCAAGAAACAGTAGACGCTGCTGATATTGTAATAGTTGGACAACGCACCGATTACACTAAAGGAGAAAAAAAGCCAGAAGGAATAACAATATATGTAGAAAGAGTATTTAAGGGTGATGTGTCTCCCTTAAGTAAAATATCGGTTAAAACAATGTATGGTATGTGTGATTATGGTATATATATGAAAGATGAACAGGCTTTGATTTTTTTAAAGAGAATTCAAAAACCTAAATGGGGTTGGCAGGCAATTACTCCACATAAATTTGACTATACATCGGTGAGCTATGGTTGTGCCTATAAAACTATTCCTATTGTTGATAATAAATTAAAAATAAGAGATAAATTTGTAACAATAGATGAATTAGCAGATGGAAAAATCTTGACTTTTCCACCAAGAATTATTTATAAACCTCCTCCTGAAAAGGGAGTTATAAATTATAATTAGTTTATTTTATTGACATTTTTTGTTAATAATATTTATTATCTAAAGCAGTTTTTAAAATTGCTTGGGGCGTATAGCTCAGCGGGAGAGCGCTTCGTTGACATCGAAGAGGTCACTGGTTCAATCCCAGTTACGCCCACCATTTTACTAATCATAGAAATTTGTTGCTATTCACCAACCTATATTGAAGACAAATAATCTGGTGCCGCAGAAGAGATTTGAACTCCCGACCCACGCATTACGAATGCGTTGCTCTACCACTGAGCTACTGCGGCATGTCATTGCAATATATCATTAAAATTACATATATTTTTTTTACAAGGCAAGTATAAATGATTGCTCTAATTGAAAAAAAATGCAATCCTATATTATCTAAAGGTGATTAGTTGCAATAAATATATTATACATATGTCAGATTTTAATACATCATTACTAAGAGAAAAAATTATAATTACTTTTTTAGACAATGATACAGATGAGCCCATTATAATTAGAAGTAATCGCGTGCATTTACAATTAGTTAAGGGTAAAAATATTGAACAAATAGTTGTTAGAGGGCAAAATATGAGCGATTCTCTTAGAATGGCGGCATGGACAATAGATGAACATTATAAGAGAGGTTTTTCAATTACATCTGAAGATGACTGGGATTATATGTGGAGCAAAACAGTTTCTAAATATGGCAAAGAATTTAATGCAGATAAAAATTGGGTAGCTGTTTATATCAATGGTAAATCTGTATATCAGGCAGGTAAACTACCGTTTGTAGATATTGTTGAAAAATGTGCAATGACTAATTTTGAAGATTATGATGATGCTATTAACATACTAGAAGTTGCTTTTAAAAAATTAGGTAAAAAAGTTAAAATAGAACATTTGGTAAATGTGGCTCTTAATTTAACAGATAATAATAAAATAACTAGAACTAGTATTATCAGAAGGAAAAGTGGCAATGACAATACAATGACTTTTACTGCTAGTGGTGGCAAAGTCAGAAATGGTAGGATACTTAGATGTATGATGGCAGCTGCAAATTTACTGGAAATAGTAAATATTGTAAGGCTAATGAAAATACATGATAACAGTATTATGACCCAAAGCCCGATTAGTGATAAGCAATATTTTGCCTCTCGTCTTCGGAAAATGCAGTTGATTAGGGCTATAAATAAATTTGAAAGAGTCTATAATGTACAGTATAGACCAGATAAGTCTAATTTTATTGATGGAATTTAAGTTAGGAGATTTTTTATGTTAGATGAAGAAACAGATTTAGCAGAAAAAAAAGAAAAAAAGGATTTATTAGACATTGCACATGAAATTTTAGAAGATAGACATATAGATGCAGATGAAGTTGAAGAAATGTTACAAATTGTGCTTGAAGATGGGGCAATAGACCAAGAAGAAGCAGAAATGTTATTTGCAATAAATGATGCTCTTGAAGAGGGGGGGAGTATGTGCCCCGAATATGAAGAATTTTTTATAGAAATGATAACGGCATTTTTGCTAAATGATGATATTTCAGATAACAGTTTAGATGACACAGAATGGGATTGGTTGCGCGCAATGGTAAGTGAAGATGGAGATTTAGGTGCTTTAGAGGCTAAATTGCTTGCTAATATTGCAAAAGAGGCAAGTTCTGTTCCTGCTGATTTTTATGAATTTACCAAACAATTTGAACATATAGAATATGCAGAAGAAGACACATCACGGCTAACTTTTTTATCAAAATATATAGGTAGTGTGGCAAAAGAAAAGGTAAGGCCGCCTGTATAGTAAGGTAAATTTTACTTATCATCTCCCATCTTAAGGGCAGCGATAAAGGCGCTTTGTGGTATTTCAACATTACCATATTGGCGCATTTTCTTCTTACCTTTTTTCTGTTTTTCCAACAGCTTGCGTTTACGGCTAATATCACCACCATAGCATTTTGCTGTTACGTCTTTTCTAAGGGCAGATAGGGTCTCTCTGGCAATAATTTTGCCACCAATTGCAGCTTGAATTGCAATTTTGAACATTTGTCTTGGGATAAGCTCTTTTAATCTCTCACAAAGCTGACGACCGCGTCTTTCTGCTTGGCTTCTGTGAACTATCATGGCAAGTGCATCAACAGGTTCACTATTTACGAGTATGCTCATTTTAACTAAATCACCCTCTGTATAGCCGTCAAGTTCATAGTCAAAGCTAGCATAGCCACGACTAATTGATTTAAGCCTATCGTAAAAATCAAATACTATTTCATTTAGGGGTAGTCTGTATATAACCATTGCACGACTACCAACATAGGTTAGCTCAATTTGCACTCCGCGTCTTTCTTGGCATAGTTGTAATATTCCCCCAAGATAGTCATCTGGGACAAATATGGTTGCTTTTATCCATGGCTCTTCAATTCTATCGATTAATACAACATCTGGCATATCGGCGGGATTATAAAGCTCTATCATATTGCCTTTATTCATATATATATGATAGACAACAGAAGGCGCAGTTGGGATTAAGTCAAGGTCAAATTCACGCTCTAGCCTTTCTTGAATAATCTCCATATGCAAAAGCCCTAAAAAACCACATCGGTAGCCAAGCCCAAGTGCGGTTGAGCTTTCTGCTTCAAAATGTAGGCTTGCGTCATTTAGGGCAAGCTTGCCTAAACTATCACGCAATTTTTCGTAATCGCTAGCATCAACTGGAAATAGGCTGCAAAATACCATAGGAATTGAAGGCTTAAAGCCCTCAAGTGGCTCATTACACAGATTTTTTTCATGGGTAATTGTATCACCAATTTTTGTTTCAGAAATTGATTTAATCGCACAAGTTAAATATCCCATTTCACCCGCTGAGAGTATTCCTATTTGCTCAAGCTTAGGGGTGAAAACACCAACCCTGTCAGCCTCATGGGTAACTTCTGCTTTCATAAATCTTAATTTATCATTTTCTTTTAAAACACCTTCAAAAACTCTAAGCAATATTACAACACCTAAATAGGCATCGTACCAACTGTCAACCAGAAGCGCTTTTAGGGGCTTTTCTCTGTCACCCACAGGGGCAGGCAATCTTTTAACAATTTCCTCTAGTAAATCTTCTATGCCAATTCCAGTTTTTGCAGAAACTTCTATTGCGTTTGAAGCATCAATACCAATTACATCTTCTATTTGTTGCTTTACCCTTTCAACATCGGCGGCGGGAAGGTCAATTTTATTAATAACTGGAATTATTTCATGATTGTTGTCTATTGCTTGGTAAACATTGGCAAGAGTCTGAGCCTCTACCCCTTGAGTGGCATCAACAACCAAAAGAGAACCCTCACAGGCGGCAAGAGAGCGACTAACCTCATAGGCAAAATCAACATGTCCAGGAGTGTCCATTAAATTTAACTGATATTCTTTGCCATCTTTAGCATTATAAAGCAGGCGAACTGTTTGTGCTTTGATAGTTATTCCGCGCTCTTGTTCAAGCTCCATATTATCAAGCACTTGTTCGGTCATTTCACGCTCACTAAGCGCGCCACAAGTTTGTATCAGCCTATCTGCCAAGGTTGACTTACCGTGGTCAATATGGGCAATAATTGCAAAATTACGAATATATTTTTGTTCTGTTGTCATATGCTACCAAATGTTCTATTTTACTAATATTTAAATATTATATTGAGGAAGATATATAAAAGATGAAAAATATACAATCATATTTTTTGATAGTACTTTTATTTTTAACTTTGTGCAATATTGGCTCTAAAGTAAAAGCAGAAGATGGTGTGGCAGTTAACAAAAATTTTCAAGGTATTTGGGTGGCTCCCGATTGTAGAAATTGGGACAAAATTAAATATATAAGTAATAATTTTGTTTTTAAGTATGATCTAAAAAATAAGTCTTATGCAGTTGAAAATTATAAAAAAATAAATAGCAATCAAGAATATGAGGTAATGTCTTTTGCAAATCAATCTATCCCCGCTAGAGTCTTAGAAGATGGAATCTTGCAACAAGTAGAAATTGAAAAAAATGCTGATTTTTCTAAAGATTGGGATAGTTTGCCAATAATTAAATATCATGAATATATGCATTGTTTTGACACTGAATTGCCTGAGATATTTCCAGATTTAATAGAAATAACGGCAATCTTGGATAATTTATATTCTAAATGTAGCATTACTATCAATGATAATTGTAAAGAGGCTCTATTTGCTAGCTATATGTCTAGTGAGGGAGAGTTTTTAGACAAGAAATCTGTTACTAATTTTATAAATAATGTGAATATTTTAGCAAAGATTATAGGAAAAAAGACAGTAAATGTAAAAAATGCAAGCAAAAATATTTTCAATATTTTTGATTTAGATAACAACAATAAAATTACTTTAGGTGAGCTATTGAATAAAAAGCAAATTTCAAATAGTAAAATAAAATTATCCATTATAAAAAATAATATTGATAATATAGCTGATATTTTATCCTTATATATTCCTGCAATTAAAGACTAGATTTTTATAGGATTTATGCTATATTTTGCGATGTTTGTGAAAAATTTTTGGGAGGTAGAATCGTTATGTCAGAGCAACATCAATTTCAAACAGAAGTAAGTCGTCTTTTAGATATTGTTGCAAATGCTCTTTACAGTGATAGAGATGTATTTCTGCGAGAGCTTATCTCTAACGCCTCTGATGCGTGTGATAGGCTTAGATATACAGCTTTGACCGACAACAAAATTGCCAAAGAAATAAATGAAAATTATGCAATTAAACTGGCTATTGATACAAATAGCAGAACTGTCAAAGTAATAGATAACGGTATTGGAATGAATAAAGAGGAGCTTATAGAGAATTTGGGAACTATCGCTCATTCTGGTACTTCAAAAATTGTTGAAAATATTAGTAAAGCCAAGGGTGGCGATGATAAAAATAGTGCAATCAATTTAATTGGTCAATTTGGCGTTGGCTTCTATTCTGCCTTTATGGTTGCAGATAAGGTTGAAGTTTTGACTAAAAAAGCAGGTGATAAAAAAGCTTGGCTTTGGCTTTCAGATGGTAAGGGCGAATATAGTATAGATGAGGTTCTTAAAGATAGCTATGGCACTGAAATAACTCTATATATAAAAGATGATGCAAGCGGATATTTACTTGAAGACAAATTAAAGCAAATTGTAAAAAAATACTCAGATCATATTGATTTTCCGATATATTTAGGCGAAAACATAACGGGGGTTGAGCCAATAAATAGTGCATCTGCACTTTGGTTGCGTCCCAAATCAGAAATAACAGAGGAACAATATACAGAATTTTACCGGCATGTAAGCGGTGGCTTAAGCATGGACAGACCATATTTAACACTGCATTGGCATGCTGAGGGAACAATAGAATATAATAACTTAATTTTTGTACCATCAATAAAACCATTTGATTTATATGACCCTAAAAGGGAGCATGGTATAAAACTATATGTAAAGCGTGTTTATATTACAGATGGTGTTGAGGGCTTAGTGCCACCTTTTTTACGTTTTTTAAAAGGGGTGGTTGATAGCCAAGATTTACCTCTAAATATTAGTCGTGAAATGTTACAAAATAATCCTGTTTTAAGTAAGATTAGCACAGCTTTAACAAGAAAGATTTTAAGTGAGCTTATTAAAAAAGCAGAAAATGAACCTGAGGAATTTAAGAAATTTTGGGAAATATTTGGTGCAGTTGTAAAAGAAGGGCTTTATGATGCTCACCAATACAGAGATTCTTTAAACAAATTAGTAAGATTTTATTCAAGCAAAAGTGAAGACAAGCTTGTTAGTTTTGATGAATATATAAATAGAATGCAAGAAGGACAAAAACATATTTATTATATTTCTGGTCCTGATATAGAATCACTTCGCAATAGCCCTCAATTAGAAGGATACAGGGCAAAAGATATAGAAGTTTTATTTATGACAGATACTATTGACGAATTTTGGTTACCAATTGCCTTTGAATATAAACAAAAAACCTTTAAATCAGTTACAAAAGGAACGGCAGAAGAGCTCGCAGACATAGATGAAGTTAAAAAAACAGGTAAAAAGAAAAAAATATCAGAAAAGGTCAAAGAGGCAAAAATTTCAAAAGCTATGCAAGCTACAATAGACAGGCTAAAAGAAATTTTAGGCGATGAAGTAAAAGATATTGTATTGTCAAAGCGTCTGACAGATAGCGCTGTTTGCCTTGTTGCCGATGAAAAGAGTGTTGATATGCATATGGAAAGAATTTTACAAAAGAATCAAAATTATGGCGCTCTTGGTAAGAGAATATTAGAAATAAATGAAAAACACCCCGTTATTAAAAAATTAAAAAAAATGGTAAAAGAGGATAAAAACTCAGAAATAGTAAAAGATGCAGCATGGCTACTTTTAGATCAAGCGAGAATTATTGAAGGCGATCCACTTCCTAATCCAACAGAATTTACAAAACGCATATCTCGCTTAATGGAAAAGGGATTACTGGCAGCTTAGATATTGTGGTTATTTTAGAAGTTATTGCCTACACTGCGTAGTTTCAGTTTGTTATATCGTTATTATATGATATAATTGTACGATATTGGCGTGATTCTAGATTGTCTTTATACTGCATATTGTTTGGGTATATAAGGCTTTGATTGCTTAACTGAACAAGGATTAAAAGAGGGAGGTAATATTATTATGAGTAGGAGAGTTTCTATTTTTGATAGTCCATTTTTACTTGGTTTTGATGATTTTGAAAGAGTATTGGATAGAGTTTCTCGCAATGCAGCAGATAGTTATCCTCCGTATAATATTGAACAAATAGAAGAAAATAAGCTTAGAATTACAATTGCTGTTGCTGGTTTTACTATGGAGGATTTGTCCGTTTATATAGAACAAAATCAGTTGGTGATTAGAGGTAAAAAACAGCAAGATGATGATGAAGATAGAGTATTTTTACACAGAGGAATTGCAACTAGACAATTTCAGCGGGCATTTATTATTTCTGATGATATAGAAATTGGTGGGGCTTATTTGGATAATGGTCTTTTGCATATAGAATTAACTAGGATAGTGCCAGAAACTATGATTAGAACTATTCAGATTGAAGATAAGCAAAAAAAGACTAAAAAAAATAAAAAAAACAATACAATAGATGTTGAAACCTCATAAAAGTGGGTTGGTTATAGGGTTATAGGAATGTAAGGAATAGTAAATGAAGACAAGCGATATAGTAAAAGCCAAGCAGGTAAGTTATGATATGGGGGAAATGGCAAGACCAGATTTCCCAGCTTTAGGCTTAGGACATGTTGCCTATGTAAAACAAGATTTTAAAAAATTTAAATTTGTATATAGCCTCATTGGCGCAGATGGTAGTATTTTACTGCAAGATGTGAATTGGAAAACAGTGCAAAATTTTGTTTTTGAAAATCATCTTCAAATTGTAACCTTAAATTAGTTTGAGCTGCTTAACGGTTCATATCTTACTTAGTGTAGCTACACCTGTACCATAGCTTGTGTCAGTTATCTAAGGGGTTAGGGGGGGGGACTCCAAAGATATTTAGACATTTTCTACTTTTGGGGGCCATGTAAAAAAATATATGTGGTGCTTAAATCTTTGCGATACTGGTTTTTTCCTAAAAATATAATTTTATATAACGCGATATGCTGAGGGAGTGAGTAGTTTAAACTAATAGTCTAAATAATTATAAGGGTAGTTATATAAAAAATATTTATGACACCCAAAGCTTACCAACATCAGATTCGCTAATCGCATTTACATAATGTATATATGAGTAAGTTGCTTAAGTTAATAGCCCCAATAATAGCTATATAACCATTTGCAAAAAGATTTACAATAATTAAAACTTTTTGATGCTATTCTCCTCCCAAAATATAATTCTACATAGCGTAATATGTGATAAGGGCTAAACTACTTTAATTAACAGTCTATAGCTAATTCCAAATATATTTAGATGTTTTTTATTTTCCTAGCTATTACATGAAAAATATTTACGATACTTAAAGCCACCCAACGCCGCACTTACCCCAAACATGATTTACATAACGCTGAGTGGGGCTTAAAAGCAATAATCTAAATAATTTTAAGAATAGCTATAATACTTAAAGTTTCCCAATACTAGATTTACCTTAAATGTAATCTTACATAATGTAATGTACTACGGGAGGGGGGTGCTTAAAACCAATAATATAAATAATTCTAAAAATGGCTATATGGCAGGTATTTTCAAAATTATTTTGAGGAATAGCTATAAAAAATTTTATATCTTTAACAATGAAGACAGCAAGAATTTTTTGGCAGGTTTATGTAGATAAACTTTAGGAATAAAAAGTAAGACCTAGCATTCTTGGTGCTATAGCCCTGATTTTGGACTTTTCTTAACTATCATGCTATTGGTGCTTCGAGGAGTTTTTGCTGGCGGCTTTTTAGAAGATGACTGTTTTTCAATTTTTTTGATTTTTTCTTTTTGTTTAGCGGCGTGTTTTAGATGTTCTTCTAATTGAGCTTTATTTTCATGCCATTCTTCCATCATTTCTTGTTCAATTTGTTCTAAATGAGTAACTAATTTTGGCGCTTTTGTTCGCATATGCTCCCTATATTCGTCTATATATTTACCTAATTTTAACATTCTTTGTTGTTCTTTATAGAGGGCTATTTGCAATTTTTTTTCTTCACCAGAGAGATTTTTATTTTTAGATGGGTCCTTTTTTATTAAATTTTCTAATATGGGACGTTTAATAAATCTATCATAATAGCTTTTTCCTGTAGTAAATTTTTTATGGATTTCACCATCATCATTATCTTGATAAATTATTTTTTCGCCATTGGCAGTTGCAATTTTTGCAGCTTTTTTACGTAAGCTGTAATCTTCTTGTTCTTCTTCAGTCATATGAGCTTTTTCCATAGGGGTTAGCATATCGCCCACATAGCCACTTTTAGCACTTCTATCTGCAATGCAGGTAATTGCAAGTACAGTATCGCCATCTTTGGTTTTTATTTTTAATAACTCAAATTTATATATGGGTAATTTTTTTATTACCTCTCTATCTGCGAGTTTATTTAGCATTTCTATTTTTTCGTAAGTGGACATATCTTCATAGTGAAGGACAGCGCCTGGAACTACTGAGCCTTCTTTTTTATCTAGCCCAAGTGTAAGACCAGGGGCTCTATATGTACCTGAAGTTATACTTCTACAACACATATCTCTCTTATAATCCCAAAGATAGGCATCAGTCTTAGAAGTGGGAGGGTAGTGCGGGTGGTCAGGCAGCGAGCCATAACCAAAAACTAATATATCATTTACTGTTTCTAAATTTATCTCATGTTCTTTTAGGCTTTCTGATAGACCAGGTAGGCGCTCTATTGCTTCTTTTAATAGTTTTTTACCTTTTTCATTAAAGGATTTTTTTGCTTTACTCATAACCAATATATGTGCGACACACTCCTCTAAAATAACTACACACAACAGCTAGTCTAACATGAGATTAGATATAAGTCAACCGAATATATGTAAATACATGTGAGGATTAGCTTTATAATTTTTTCTTAACTATATAATTTAAATGCTTTTTTATTTATCTCGCAATCTTTGTTTTGCAAATTCATCACCTTTTTTGGTAGCTTTGTTATACCATATTTTGGCAATATTTTTATTTTGAGGAAGATTGCCTCTGCCTTCCCAAAAGCTATCTGCAATTTTTCTATACCAAAGGAGGGATTTATTTTTATTTGCAATTTTAATTGCCCAAGTAATAGATTTTTGTATATCTTGTTTTAGACCATTTATACCTAATTCATAGGCTTTACTGAGCGCTATTTGAGCATGCAAATTTCCTCGTTTGGCAGCTTTTTCTATCCAATAGAGCCACTTTTGAGTATTTTTCTCTATATTGCCTTTTCCTTCCAGATAAAAATTAGCTAAATCATATTGGGCTACTCTATGCCCTCCTTTGGCGGCTAGTTCTAGCCAATATAAGGCTTTATCATATTTTGGAGGCTTGACATAATGCTGATAGAAATTACCAAGTCTAAAACGAGCGTCACCTGCATCTTGTTCAGCCGCTTTTTTGAACCAATATTCTGCCTTTGAATAATCATTTTCAACACCTGTAAAATGTTTTTCTGCATATAAAAAAGCAAGCCGTAATTGTGATTTTCCATGCCCTAGCTCAGCTGCTTTTTGATACCAATATTTAGCTTTCGGATAGTCAATTTTGACTTTTCTTTTTTTTAAGTCTTTGCACCCATCAATATAGCCTGTAAAATAGGCATCACCTAATTTGCTTATTTCTTCTATCGTTTTGGGATTGGTATTTAAAGAGCAATTATCAGCAACAGCAATATTGCTAATGGCAATATTAAAAAATAGGGTAGTAAATAAAACTAATAAATATCTCATTTTTATTTTTTGCGCTTTCTTTTTGCAGATTTTGTAACAATAAAATCAGTAATTCCAACAGGCATAGAGCTAACAAACCAAACAAGCAAACGCATTTGCCATGGAAATGCTATGCGTGCTTTTTTATTTTTTAACCCTCTCATTATAATTCTAGCAGATTTTTCAACTTTCATCAAAAATGGCATAGGAAATGGATTTCTATCTGTAAGCGGAGTTTTTATAAAGCCTGGACAAATAACACTGACATTTATTCCATATTCTTTTAGCTCAGGTCTAAGGGCATCACCTAAAGCCCTAACAGCATTTTTACTGGCACTGTAAGATGCGGCATATGGTATTCCTCTAAAACCTGCCATAGAGCTCATGATTGCAATATTTCCCTTTTTTCTATTTTTCATTTTTTCTATCAGTGGATAAATAGTGTTAATTACTCCATTGATATTGGTGTTTAAAACTTTTTCTATGTCAGTAAAATTTTCACTACCTTTTTGGCTAATACCCGCATTGGCAATAACTAAATCTATAGGATTTTGTTCGTCCCAATTGGATATTTGTTTGAACATGGCTTTTTTATCTGTAACATCAATTATGGCGATTTTAACTGTTGCGCCTTTTTTTTCACAAATAGATTTTATATTTTTTAATCTATTTTCATTTCTACCTAATAAAAATAGTTGAGTGCTGGGGGTTGAATATTGCCGAGCAAGCTCTGCCCCAATACCACTACTTGCTCCTGTGATTAAAATATTTTTAAATTGCTTGCTCATATATTAACCTTATCGTATAAAAAGATTTAAATATAATAATAAATATTTAGGGTTTTTAGTCAAATGAGCCAATCAATGTTACCACAAAATGTAAAAAGACGGGGGGTTATGTTTGTTCTATCTTCCGCATCTGGAGCGGGCAAGACAACTATTTCTAGACTTTTGATGGATATTGACCCCAAAATACATATTTCTATTTCAGCAACTACACGTGAGCCTAGAGAGGGTGAAATAGACGGTATCCATTATAATTTTTTAACTAGAGAAGATTTTATAAAAAAAATAGCAAATGGGGAATTTCTTGAATATGCGGAAGTGTTCAACCATATGTACGGAACTTTAAAAGCCCCAGTAGAGGAGATTTTAAATAAAGGTGAAGATGTTCTTTTTGATATAGACTGGCAAGGAACAAGGCAACTGCGTGAGGTTGCAAGAGATGATATAGTGTCAGTATTTATCTTACCTCCAAATTTAATAGAACTTGAAAATAGATTAAGGAAACGCGCCCAAAATAGTGAAGAAGAAATAAAATATCGTATGAGCAGAGCTATGAGTGAAATATCTCATTATGATGAATATCACTATGTTGTTGTAAATTATGAAATAAAAGATAGCCTGCAACGTGTACAAAGTATTTTAGAGGCAGAAAGAATGAAAAGAAGAAGAATGTCTGGGCTTAGAGATTTTGTTAGTAATTTTACCAAAAATTATGATTGTAATAAAAAATAAATGATAGATGATATTGAAAATTTACCACCTCTTAGAGATATAATAAATAATTATAAAGTTAGGGCTAAAAAATCTTTAGGGCAGAATTTCTTGCTTGATTTAAATTTAACAGCAAAAATTGCAAATATTGCGGGAGATTTAACAAATCTAAATATAATAGAAATAGGCGCAGGTCCAGGCGGGCTTAGCAGAGCTATATTGTTAAATGGAGCAAAAAAACTATATGCAGTTGAAAAAGATAGCAGATGTATAAAAGCGCTTACAGATTTAAAACAAGTATCTAATGGAAAAATGGCAATCATAGAAGGTGATGCTTTAAAATTAGATTTGAATAAAATAGTGCCAACACCAAAGGCAATTATTGCCAATCTTCCATATAATATCGCAACTGTACTTTTGCTTAAATGGCTAAAACGGGTGAGTGAATTTGAACATATGACATTGATGTTTCAAAAAGAAGTAGCTCTTAGAATCTGCGCGAAGCCAAATAGTAAGGCATATGGCAGGCTTTCTGTAATGGCGCAGTGGCTTTGCGATGTGAAATTAGTTTTCGACATTCCAGCAGAGGCTTTTACTCCTCCACCAAAGGTAACTTCTAGTGTTGTACATTTATCCCCAAAAGAAAATATTGTTGACAATCAAATCAATTTTGAAAAAATGGAAAAATTGCTTGCCACAGCATTTGGGCAAAGGCGTAAAATGCTAAGAAAAAGCCTAAAGCCCTTATTTTTAGATAAAACAGAAAGTATTTTGAAACAGGTAGGAATTAAACCAACTAGCAGAGCTGAAGATTTATCTGTTGGAGATTATGTAAGACTTTGTAATTTGGAGTAAAAAATATGTTTGATTATTTCAAAACTTGGCCACTAGATGGATTATTGTCCTTTATTGGCATTTGTTTTTCTTTAGTTTTAATATTTATTGGTGCTTGGCCGGACACTAAAAAAGTTAAAGTAAATGATGATGGTAGTTTTGTATTAAAATTAAGAAATTCTATGTATATTTTGATAATTGGGATTTTTTTATCTTCTGCAATAGTAGTTTATGCGATTTTTCAATCTTATAGAGGACAGGAAATATCTGCTTTTACGGTTGGTGCTATTTTTGTAATAGTATCTATTTATTACTTATTTATTACTATTCAAAATAAGCGTTTTTATATTGATAATAATAGTTTAACTGTTAAGTCTAATTTTGGAAAACAACACACATATATGTTAAGTGATATAGTAGGTATTAGTTTTAATATAAATATAGAGCTTATTACTAATGAGGGTAAAAAAATTTCTATCAGTCGTTATTATGATGGCCTTTTGCAACTAGTGAATTTTTTCTCACTTTATTTCCAAAAACAAGAAAAAGAGCGTCTAGAAGGTCTAGAAGTATCCAATGAAGATTATGATTTTTTTAACCATATTAAAGGTAAAGAAATCTTATTTATATTTCCTAATATAGACAAACATTACTTGCTAGAAAATACGGAGTATTATACAGGTAGAATATTGTCAATTGAAAAGGACCATCTTAATATTCAAATAGATAAAATCGGTGATAATATTAAATTACCAATCAATTTAGTAAGTTACAAATTCATATCAGATAAATTTGTAGAAGAATTTGAAGAAGTAGTTAAAGACTTAATTAAAAATAATAAAGAAGGTAAACCTGAAATAGCCTATAGATGGATTGTTTTTTGTAATGAAGGCCTGCCTTTTATATCTTAAAGTCATATTATCAAGTATAACTTCAATTCTTTTATCTTATAGCTATTATAAAAATTAGCTATATAATGTCTGTTTCCGTTTCATACCCAGGCGGTTTAGGGGCGAGTGGTTTGGGTTCTTTGGGTTTGTTTGCCGGTGGTTTTGGAGTGAATTTACGCATAGCATCACGCTTTTCATTGGCTGTGATTTTTATTATTTCACACATATCACCTTTGATTTTATCTATTTGAGAGGCAAGATAAAGCGCAGTTTTATCCTCATCTTCGTTTAAATTGGCTCTTTCAACTATAAAGGCAAGTTCTGATGCTTGAATTGAGTCAATAGCTTCTGCTATACCAATACTAGTACTATATCCGTGCAATTGTCCTTCATGAGCATTTAAAACATCATGGCTAGGTATTTCTTGAATATTCCATAAATCAACAAATAATCCACCTAGATGAGGGGCAATAGCAATACAAATAGCATTTTGTTCTATTGAATAATCTTGACCACCACCATAATTTGAGATATTGCCTTTTATCAGTCTTTCCATAGAGGTCTTAATTACACTCATTCCAGCATTTTCATATGCTTCTATATATAAGTCTTTTGCTATAGCCATACTTCCCCTATTAAAACTATTTTCTTAAAAATTGATTTTCAACAATATATAACTGTACAATATATAGCAACACAAAGCTATAAAAAAACCTTACATAACTATAAATAAGTTTAAAAATGATAACTAACCTCACTTCTGGCCGTATAAAATCCCATATAACAAGAATGGCAGTACCCATGGTTGTAGGTATTTTTGCGGTTATGGTAATGAATACTGTAGATACATATTTTGTTAGTAAGCTTGGGGTAAATGAGCTTGCAACTATGGGGTATGTTGTACCGGTGATTTTGGTGCTATTTGCAATTACATGGGGGGTGGCGACGGGAGCATCTTCTATTATTTCTAGAAAATTAGGCTCAAATAGCATAGACAATGCAAAATCATATGTAACATATACTATATTGTTGGCTTTTATAATTGGGCTTATTTTTGCAATTTGTGGATATTTAACAATAGATTTTTTATTTCCAGTAATGGGGGCAGAGCAGAAATTATTACTGTATCTACATGAATATATGGATATATGGTATTTGGGTTGTTTTTTTGTTGTTATTCAAATGGTCGGTAATTCAATGATTAGAAGTTTTGGAAATAGCCGCTTTCCAAGTATTTTAATGATTATAATGTCTGTTATAAATTTAGTTTTAGATCCTATACTAATTTTTGGCTTTTGGATAATCCCAGCAATGGGTCTTAAGGGTGCTGCAATTGCAACTATAATTTCTTATATCATAGTTTTTTGTATTTCTATTTATGTAATGTATTTTAAAATGCGAATTATTTCATACAAATATATCAATTTTAAAATATTTAACTATTGGAAAAATATATTTAAAATTGCACTGCCAACCATAATATCTAATTTGACTGTACCTTTATCATTTATGATAACTATAAAATTGGTCTCTAATTATGGCACAGTTGCTGTTGGAGGGCTAACAATTGCGTCTAGATTGGAAAGTTTAGCATTTATATTTTTGCATGCAGTGAGTTCTGTGGTTACACCCATTATAGGACAAAATTGGGGAGGTGAATTATATGATAGGGTAAAAAAAGCTATGTATATATTTTTTAAATTTGCATTTATTTGGGGGATAACGGTTACGACTATTTTATGGCTGTTTGCAAGTGATATTACTGCATGGTTTAGCAATGATAAGGCGGTTATTTCATCTGCAAAATTATATCTATATATTATACCTATTACTTATGCTTTTCTTGCAGTTAATGTGATAATTTGTGGTTTTGCAAATGCGGTGGGCAAGCCTAAATTTGCTTTGATTTTTACTTTATTTAGACTTTTTATCATATATATTCCGCTAGCATATATATTTTCTAATATATTCAATTTGGCAGGCATATATTTTGCAATAGCAATGTCCAATGTTGTTGTTACAATATTTAGTTTTAGATGGTGGTATATTTACAGCTATATACAAAAAAATCAAAGTTAATAAGCTTTTAACCTTTCACAGTTAAACTAGTACATAGTGGGCATGAAAATTTCCAGTTGGATGGTAAAGGACATGCTTTGTATCAAACCTCTAGAACCGAGGAGAAAATAAAAATGAGTATACTTAAAAAAACGTTAAACACAACCGCTATAGCTGCAGTTGCGTTGGCTATGGCTTTT
>JALTWL010000030.1 GCA_027047045.1 Micavibrio sp. | reverse complement strand
GTTTTCCCCATCCCTGTCATTCCAAATATTCCACAATGCATTGTAATAATTTCATCACCTTTTAAGGAAAATTTTGCCAAGTTTTCTTCCTCATTAGGAGTTTGGATATATCCAGGATATAGATTATAGGCTTTACTTTCAAAAAACAGATTTTCTAAATTTTCAGCTTCTAAAAAATAAACATCTGCTCCAGTTTCTACAGGTTTGGTCAAAGCTGTAATATCATTTCCACTAAGCTCTCCTAAAACTTCGCATTCAGCTGTGAAAAACATAAATCTTTCAGACTTCAAATATTTAGAAATTTCAGAACCAATTTTTTTCTTTTCTACAAAGAATTTTATAGTTTCAGGTGAAAGTAAAGGATTTTCTGTAATTATATCAACTACCTTTCCAACCACTTTATATCCTTTCATATCAACATAAACAAAAGCATTTTTTAAAGATTGCTCTAAATCGCGTGGAAATATAAAAGTAAATTTGTTTGTAGAAGCCTCCCCAAATACTGTTCCTATTTTATTCATAGGATTCCTCCTCTTGATAAAAAATCTCTTTTAAACAACTCAAGTATAGAGTTTATCATTGGTTTAATTTCACTAACAGGAATATCTTCAGCAATGAGAGTATTTATAAGTTTTTCAGATACGAAACCTTTTGATATTGTTTTAAATGTTTTTGACGGAACTCTAACTAAATCATCTACATATTTAAGCATTATTGGAATTCCATAATATTGATACGGATAACTAAAAAGATAAATACTTGCTATCAAATTTTTATTTTCTCTTCTTCATAATTAGGAAACTCTATTCTCAATGGAGCTTTCAATTCACTTGTTCGTATATAAGTCATTAAAAACTTAATATCAGGAATAATTTTTTCTATTATCAATCGTTCCAAAAACTTTTCTTGCCAGCCAGGGTCTGCACTACCAAACCTCCAATTTGTAATATCATAATTTTTATCTATTATTTCTTCTTCATTTTTTGTTATCCCTCTATGCCTTCTTATTTCTACAGGATTTAAATAGACAGCCGTTTCATCTTTAAAATCTAAAGCAAAAGTTAGAATTTGGTCATCCTTAATGTTAAGTTTTATTATGTTATTCAAAAGTTTCTCAGAATCTTCTATAGGGTTTATTTTTTTCTTATTGAGTAGATTCTGTATTTCCTTATATAAATCGCTCGTTTTATTTTCAGATATATATTTGATAAGTGCCTGGATAAAATATACTTTAAGGAATTCGGTTGTTCTTTCTGTAGATTTTACACAAGATACAAAATTAAAATCATATTCTTTACTCATTTCAATTAAGATTTTTAAAAGAAAAAAGTAAATTACAATTCCAGA
>JALTWL010000029.1 GCA_027047045.1 Micavibrio sp. | reverse complement strand
ATCTAATACAGTAGTAGATAAAGAAAATCAAACCTTATACATACCAGCTCCAGATTACACATTACTAGACTGGTTTGATATAAACTTCAAAGATGAGTTAGAAAACTTTATAAAAGCTAAATCAGGTAAAGATTATAATGTAGAAGTGGTTTTGTTTAAATATTAAAATCGTGAAATTTTTTAATAGGAAAAGCAAAAATAAGATTTAAGACTATTTTTTCTGAAAATTCGCCCGCAATATATTTTTCACGATATTTTTTTGCGAAAAATTGTTAGAGCCTGCAATTAATCGTTCACTTGCATTTTGTTTCTCACTTTAAATATTCAAATATTCGCATAAATATTTTTTTGAATTTTGTCTATATATATCAACAACATATTATTGTATATCTATTGTTTTCTTTTGTTTATATATATTGTAACAGCTCGCAAAGTATAGAAAAATCAACTATTTCCAGAGACTAATACATACATTTTTCCTACCAAAATGCATACATTTTTCCTACTAAATGCATACATTTTTCCTACCAAATGCATACATTTCTCAAAAATGTATTGACTTTTTAAGAAAAACTTACTACTATAAGTGATAGTAGTGCAGAACTAAATGGAGGGGAAATTTAGCTATGAAGAAGAAAGAAATTTTTGAGATTTCGGAAAATACACAAATTGAAAAATACAATGCATCTATGGAGAACTCTTTAGTAGAAGCAAGATATAGTCTTACTTTAGAGGAACAAAGATTTATAAGTGTGAAAACTGTGGATTAGTGATTGATAGAGACTTAAACTCTGCTATAAACATACTCAAGATAGGCTTATCAAAAGTGGAGACAACCACTATAAAAAACCTACCTACGGACTGTGGGGAAGTAACGCCTGTGGAGAGGCAAGCCACTGCACGGATATTTAAGGGTAATCCTTATATCAGTGTAAGCTATACCTCTGTGAAGCAGGAATCCACCTAATTTATTAGGTGGAGGATGTCACTTGAATTCATTCCAATCAGGATTAGCAAAGGGATTGTGTCTTTCTACACAAAGGTCATACCCTAATAGCCTTAAAGCAGTCCATATTTTCACAAAACTAACAGCTCCTAGATAACCTTTCTCTATTTTGTATAATGTGTATCTACTTATTCCTAATTCTTTCGCAAATTCCTCTTGTGTATATCCTTTTTCTTTTCTTTTTTGTTTTATAAATTTACCTATCTGGTGAATTTCCATTGTTGCTTCCTCTATTTATGTTAATACTTATAGTTTTTTTATTTTCAAGGCTTGATAGTGAGTTGTTCCATATGTTTATCATTCTTAAAGCTATTTCTTTAAATTCTTTGTTATCTTTTATATA
>JALTWL010000028.1 GCA_027047045.1 Micavibrio sp. | reverse complement strand
ACACACATACATACACACATACATACACACATACATGCCCATATACAGACACACATAGATACACACAAACATACACACATACATACACACAAACATACACACATACATAGATACATACACACATATACACATACAAACATACACACACACACACATACATGCATTCATAAATACATACATTCATAAATACATACATACATAGATATATAAATAAATACATGTGATTTCACAGAAAGTGAGAAAGAACTAAATACTTGGAGTTTTAACATGATATGTGATTCTTTGAACATGAGCTTTGAAAATGGATTTTTGATTACATAATTGTTTTCTTTTTGTTTTGTTGAGATATACATGTTTACATTTTTTAAACTATGTGCAATGTTTATTAAAATATGTGAATGCTGTTTTATTAATATCAGAGTGGTGGAGGAGGGTTGTAAGAAATATATGAATGGTGTTTTGTTTTTAGAAATATATTAAAAGCCAAGCTACTAAGACCCTACAGAAGTTGATGAACATGAAGAAAGCAGAAGATGTTGTGAGTGCATTGTCAGAACTTGGACTTTTGGACAAAGAGAAAAGCAAACAGGAACAGGTAAGAGTTTTGGACAAAGAGAAAAGCAAACAAGAACATGTAGGCGAGTTTTGAACAAACCACATCACCATAGAGGTAATTGTAATTGCACTTGTGTTCAATACACGATATGACATACATTAAATATGTAATATTATTCAAATAAAGGTGATATACCATGATCAGTGTTAAAAACTATACCATCTGGATATTCTCAAAATATGATTATCTGGTTTTATATGACTTATAGTCAACTTCTGCAACTATAATCCTCTTATAGTTCATTATTTATCTCGGTCAAATTTAAAGGCATGGAGCATTTTTGATTCAAAAACATTCAGTTTGAAATATAGTCATAACTGCAGCAGATTAAGAATAATTATGTCACTTGAAATTATTATTTTTATTACAATTCATTGTAACATATAACTTATATTGTACATTCAGTTTAAAATATAATCATAATTCCAGCATATTACAAGTAATTCTGTTACATGAAATTGTTATTTATTAAAATCCAGTGTAATATATCACATATTGTACATTCAGTTTGAAATATAATTATAATTCCAGCAGATTAAGTCTAATTCTGTCACTGGAAATTGTTATTTTTATTACAATTCATTGTAACATATCACTTATATTGTACATTCAGTTTGAAATATAATCATAATTCCAGCAGATTTTAAGAGTAATTCTATCACTTGAAATTGTCATCTTTATTACAGTCCACTGTAAGATATCACCTATATTGTAGCAGTAGCCATTGTTTAGATAGA
>JALTWL010000027.1 GCA_027047045.1 Micavibrio sp. | reverse complement strand
GAGAAAGATATAGTGGACAATGTATTTTAAATGGTGCTGCTGCAAGACTAGGGCATAGAGGTGATGTAATTATTATTGCTTCTTATGTAAATGTAGATGAAGATAAATTAAAAGATTTAAAGATAGACCTTGTTTACATAAACGAAGAGGATAATACTGTAAAAGAACACAAAAAAACTTCTGTGTTTGAAGCATTTTTAGTAAAGGATTAAAGTTAATGTGAGAGGAAAATATAAAAGTATAGCTTTATTTACAGTTTTTCTCTTTTTCCTCTCTTTTATTAATCTTTCGTGTTCATCTAAAAAGAAATACACTTATTACACTTACAAAGAACCGAAGTATTATAAGTCAGGTAAATATAAACTAAAAATTCCATATAATAGTGAAGTTAAAAGTTATATTAGATATTACACCAGAAAAGATAGTAAATTTATAAAAAACGCCTTAGAAAGGGCAAACCTATACCTACCAACGATAAAAAAAATATTTAAACAGTATGGATTACCTGAAGATTTAGCATATTTGCCTATTATAGAAAGTGGTTTTAATCCTTATGCAAGAAGCTCTTCTGGAGCTATAGGGTTATGGCAGTTTTTACCTCAAACAGCAAGAAGATTTGGTTTAACAATAAATAGATATATAGATGAAAGAAAAGACCCTTATAAATCGACAATAGCAGCAGCTAAGTATTTAAAGTATTTATATTCTATTTTTAAAGACTGGGAACTTGTGCTAGCAAGTTATAATTGTGGTGAAGGTTGTATTCAAAGAAGATTAAGAAGTTCTAAAAAATCATATTGGCATATAAGACATAAACTTCCTGACCAAACAAGAGAGTATGTTCCTAAATTTTTCGCTGCTTTGATAATTGCTAAAAATCCAGCAAAGTATGGAATTTATGTAAGAAAAAGACCTATTTATATAGTTAGAAAGCACGCCAAGGTAAAGTTTCACTTAAAAAAGCTAGCTAGAAGATATAGATTAGATTATCAAACTTTAAAACTACTTAATGCACATCTTCAAAGGGAAATAGCATTGAAAGGAGTTGGTATAAACCTACCTTCTAAAAGATTTGTATATGAAAAACAAATTATGACAAAGCCAATAGTTAAGAAAGTAAGTTTAAGATATAAAACATACAAAGTAAGGGAAGGAGATACTTTATATAGAATTTCAAAAAAATTTGGAACTACTGTTGAAAAACTAATGAAAGTAAACAATTTAAAAAGCTATAGCATACAAGTAGGGCAAATTTTAAAAATTCCAGTGGAGTAAAAATGATACAACGAAGAAAAACAAGGGCTGTTTATGTTGGAAATGTAAAAATAGGAGATGATGCACCAATTGTAGTCCAATCTATGACAGATAC
>JALTWL010000026.1 GCA_027047045.1 Micavibrio sp. | reverse complement strand
GCTGGTCTTACGTGAGTTTTTAATATTTCTTGTATCTGCTCAACTATAACTTTATCTTCATTATTATATTCAATTTCTTTATTACTATTATTGCATATATTATTATCATTTAAGACAGATATATTACCAAAAGCAAAACAATCCATTATAATATTTAGTATTTCTGGTTTTATATCTTCCCAATTTATATTATCTGTTTTTGTTACAGATAGAAAATTATGCGCTAAAAATACAGACACAACATTGTCTAGAGCAAATATATGATAGGCAAGCTCTGACTTTTCTTTAGCATCTTCTTTATCTTTAATCTCTAGGCTAGCACCTCCTGTTACCTCACAATCTGGTATAAATTTAAGGCTATTTGGATTTGGTGTTTTTTCCGTTTGTATAAACATTAAAATTCCCTCATTTTTTACTTTATTTTTCTAGATGTAGAATATTCAAAATGCAGTGGCTTTCCTTTAAATGTGTAACTATAAGCTCTATGCGCTGCCATTGCAGCTTCTGAAAAACCAGTTAATATTAGCTTTAATTTATTAGGGTAACTTGCAATATCACCTATCGCAAAAATTCCATCAATATTTGTTTCTGCAGTTGTTGGATTTACCTTTATTTTATTGTTTTCAATTTCAACCCCCCAATTTTGCATGAATGAAATATCACTAGCAAGCCCAAAAAATGGCAGTATAATATCAGCTTTTATATTTTCAACCCTACCATCAAAGTCTATTATATCAACGGAAGATATCTGTCCATAGTTACCATTTATTGCATGTAATTGATAGGGAATTTTTATTTTTATATTACCAAAATTTTCTGCAAAATAGTGCATTTTTCTTACTGTTTCATCGCTGGCTCTAAATTTATTTCTTCTGTGAACAATATATATTTCACTTCCCATTTCTGCCAAAGCCAAAGCCCAGTCAACGGCGCTATCCCCACCGCCTGCAATAATGATTTTTTTACTACAAAAATCTTTTGGATTTTTAACCATATAAAATAAAGATTTTCCTTCAAATTCTTCTATATTTGCAAGAGGGGGTCTATTAGGACCAAAAGCCCCCGCACCTGCTGCGATAATTACTGACCTTGCTGTGATTTCTAGTCCTTTATTTGTTTTAACGGTAAATTCATCTGATTCTTTTTCTAAATCAGTTACTATATTTTCTAGATAAAATTCAGGATTAAAAGCCTCTATTTGTTTTTCTAATTGAACAATTAAATCTCTTGCTTTTATTTCTTTGTAGGCGGGAATATCATAAATTGGCTTTTCTGGATATAGAGCTTGGCATTGTCCCCCAATATGCTCAAGCGCATCTATTACACAAGATTTCATACCCAACATCGCACATTGAAACACAGCAAAAAGCCCGACTGGACCTGCGCCTATAATTATTACGTCTGTTTTAAACTTATTTGACATTTGCAACTACTCTGTGTTGTGATGGTTAGCATTATGCTAGATTTTTTTATTATATTATTTTTAACATTAACTGTTTTATTACTGATTGTTGCAATTTTCAATGAATATTATCAATTTCGCACAAAAGTATCATGTATGCCCACTGTTCCCAAAGTTAGAAAAGAACTATTAAAAATAGTTAGCAAATATTTAGATGATAACCATAAAAATATTGCAGAGCTTGGCTGCGGTTGGGGAGGTCTTGCCGTTTCGCTTGCAAAAGATAATAAAAAATTAAATGTTACAGGTATTGAACTTTCAATTTTTCCATACTTAATATCAAGATTTAGAAAATCACCTAAAAATTTAAAAATACTTTATCAAAATATTTATGATTTTAACTTACAAAATACTGATATTGTAATTTGTTACTTATCAAACGACCATATGGCAAAATTAGAATATAAGATGGAAAATGAGCTAAAATCAGGCAGTATCGTGATTAGCTCTACTTTTATATTTAGCAAAAAACAACCTATTGAGGTAGTGGAGCTTTTAGGAATTTACAATACTAAAATATATATTTATTTGTTTTAAAATCTCATATAACATATAGCATAGTATTTTGTTATATTTCAAAATGTTGAGTTAAAATTAAATGTCTTTTCGTCCAGTATTTTTTGCTTTAGGTATTTTACTTACAATACTGTCTTTGGCTATGTTTATTCCAGCATTACTAGATATTTTAGATGGTAATGAAAATTGGAAGGCTTTTGTGCTTGCGCAGTTATTTACTGCTTTTACTGGTATTTCCCTAACATTACTAACCAATCAAAAAACTAATAATATCAGGACAAGAGAAGCCTTTTTACTAACCAGCCTTAGCTGGGTGGTAATTGCCGCTTATGGCGCATTACCATTTACATTTTCTAATTTAGATTTTTCCTATACCGATGCTTTATTTGAATCTATGTCAGGTATTACAACTACCGGAGCTAGCATTATGACTAATTTAGATGAGGCTCCGCGTGGACTTTTACTTTGGCGTTCTATCTTAAATTGGCTGGGTGGGGTTGGTATATTGGTAATGGCTCTGTCTGTACTACCTTTACTGCATGTAGGGGGTATGCAGCTTTTTAAAACAGAATCTCTAGATATGGACAAAGTTTTCCCAAGCGCTGCTCAAATTGCAGCCTCTATTGGAATCATATATCTAGTTATGACAGCTGCTTGTACATCACTTTATTCATTTGCGGGTATGTCGCATTTTGATGCTTTGAACCATGCTATGACGACAATTGCAACGGGGGGATTTTCTACTCACAATGCATCTATTGGTCATTTTGATAATATTACAATAGATTACATAGCTGTAACCTTTATGTTGCTTGGCAGTTTACCTTTTATGCTATATTTAAGGGCAGTGCGTGGTAACATAAGACCTCTTTTAAAAGATAGCCAAGTTAGATGGTTTTTATCTATTGTAATTATTTCTGCGCTTGCGGTAACTTTATATTTAATATTCAAAAATAATATGGATTTTAAAAATGCTCTTAGATATGCAAGTTTTAATACGGTATCCATTATAACTGGTACAGGTTTTGCAAATACTGATTATGGTATTTGGGGGGGATTTGTAGTTGGGCTTTTCTTTTTTCTTATGTGTGTTGGTGGTTGTGCTGGCTCTACGACATGTGGAATTAAGATTTTTCGCTTTCAGGTTCTGTATGAAGTTTCTAAGGTGCAAATAAGTAAAATATTGATGCCAAACGCTATATTTAGACCTCATTATAATGGTAAACTCATATCTGCAGATGTGCAAATGTCCGTGATGGCATTTTTCTTTTTATTTGCGCTTAGTTTTGCCATCGTTGCTTTACTTCTTCATATGACGGGGCTAGATTTTATTACTGCTATGTCAGGAGCGGTTACGACTATTTCTAACGTTGGTCCGGGGCTTGGCGATATAATAGGACCTGCTGGTAATTTTTCTACCTTGCCCGATACAGCAAAACAAATAATGACTGTTGCAATGCTACTAGGTAGGCTAGAACTTTTCACTTTTTTAGTAATGCTATCACCATATTTTTGGCAAAAATAAACAATTTTATATCTATTGCCTGTTGTTTATATAACTATATTGAAGAAATATTTTTACTTGCCATATTTTATACCCTAATTAAAATAGATTAACAGTAGCCTATTTGTACAAACCTATAGTTATATTTGTAAAGGAAAGCTAAATTGCTTACAGGTTTTTCAAGATTCCTCTTTATTTTATTGATAATATTTACCCTATCTGCATGTGGGGTTAGACCAGATGATGTAATATATCCAGATAAAAGCAACTATCCGCAAACTTACCCAAATCAAGAGAAAAATTTTCCCTAATATAAACTTATTTTATGGTATAATAAGGCTATGACAGATAGTAATTTTAATAATCTTCCCAAAAAAACTAAAAGACTGGTTCTAATCAGTCAAATAAAATTATTTTTAGTTAGCTTTATTACAAATATTTGGCCAATTATTACTATCACAGCAATATATTTGACTTTTGCAATTTACAATTTATTTGAATATATAAATGATTATATACATTTGTTATTATTGCTAGCCTATATATTATCTATGATTTTTTTTATAAGGAGAGCTATTTTAAATCTCAAGCCACCCAGTAAAAAATATGTAATTAGGCTGTTGGAAAAATCGTCAAAATTAAAAAATAGACCTCTCAATAACTTAACTGATAGCCTTTCACAGGCAACTCAAGGGGAACAACAAAAACAGCTTTGGAAATTTCACCTTATTCGAGCTAAAAAACAACTTAGCAAATTATATTTATTAAAAACGGCATTTTCTTTAAAAAAGCAAAATCCATATGGTATTGGCTATATTGCAATTTTTCTTTTATTTCTTGGCTTTTTTGTTGCGGGTAATAATATAAATCATAAAATTAAAACTGCATTTACCATACCTAGCGATATAAAAACTATAGATATCATACCAAGTGATATAATTCCAGATATGTTTGTAACGGCTTGGACAGTTCCACCCAAATATACAAAACTTCCAGAAAGCTATCTGTATGATGGGGAGTTAAGCAAAGGAAAAATAACAGCAAAGTTTGATATTCCCAAAGATAGTAACCTTATATTTCATATATCTAATGTTAAATATACAAAGCCAAAATTATATATAAATGACACTCCAACTGAACTAACCATAAATGAAAAAGGCAGTTATAGCCTAGATAAAAAAATAAGCCATGATACTGAAATAAAATTAAGTCATATGTTTTTGCCAAAAATATATTGGAAAATCAATGTAGTAGAAGACAGACCACCCCAAATAGCTATAGATAACAAAGTAAATATCACAGATAGGGAAGAAATAGAAATATCTTATAGAGCCTCAGATGATTACGGCATTAAAAATCTAGAGTTATCTATTGCTCCTGATAAAAATCTGCTAGCAAAATTAGAAAATGCTCCTCTTACAAAAATGGAAAAGCAAAAATTTACTCAATCAATAAATATTCCACCTGAACATATTGTTAAAAATTTAGATGAAGTTAAAATAATTGACCTTACCCCATCAATTTTTGCAGGCTACGGAGTAACAATTAGCATACAAGCAACAGACAGCAAGAGGCACACAACAAATAGTAATTTAGTAAATGTTAATCTTCCAAAACGAAAATTTACTAACCAAATTGCTAAGGAAATTGCTAAGATTAGAGAAGTTTTAATTTGGCAAAAAGATAGAGAAAAATTAACTAAGGCATGGGAAAAATTAACAACAATAGCCCATCAACCAATACAATATAAAGAAGACAAGGGGATATATCTATCTTTGATTGTTTCAAGTATGGCACTTGAAAGAGCAATTTCTGAGCAAAATAAATATTACACATATGCAAAAAAAGATGGCTATGAATATAAGGCCTGGTTAAACAATATGCAAAATATTAGAAAAACTCTATGGGATATAGCAATCAATATAGAAGATGGTAATTTAACTGTTGCTACTCAAAATCTTCAAGATGCTCTAGATAACTTAAGTGAAAAATTAAAAAATAAAAACTTAAGTGAAGAAGAATTTAATAGACTGGTACAAGAGCTACAAGAAACTATGGCAAAATATATGCAGGCTTTGTCAGAGGAATTGCAAGAAAAATCCAACCAACAGCAAAATGGTGAACAAAAAATATCTAACTCTATTTTTGATAAAGTCGCAAAGAAAATGAAAACTGGAAATATGTTTGAAAAATGGCAAAAATTCTCAGAAACAGGCTCCAAGAAAGACCTGCAAGAAGTTTTAGATGAAATAAAAAAAATGATGGAACAAATGGACCCAGAAAAAATTAAGAACGCAAAACCGCTTGATATGAAAGAATTTGAAGACGCACAAAAGCTCCAAGAATTGGTGGAAAAGCAACAAAAACTAATAGAAAAAACAAATAAAGAGCAAGATAAAAAAGATAGTAATAACAATAAGCAAGAACAAAAAAAGCAACAATTATCTAAAGACAAAAACGGCAAAGCAGAACTTACCAATGAACAAAAAAATATAAAAGAACAGCTAAAAAAGTTAGCTGGTACAATGGAAGAAAAATTAGGTGGTATGCCAAAAACTCTACCAGAGGCTGATAAATCTATGCAAAATGCCATAGATATGTTGAAAGAAGGGGATTTTCCTGTTGCGGTTAAACATGAACAAAAAGCCCTAGATGCTATGCAAGAGGCTATGGACGGAGAGCTAGAAAGGCTCGCCAAAATGATGGAGAATGTAATTTCTATTGGTGGGGGGGGTAGGAAAACTGGTCCTGAAGACCCGCTTGGACGCAAAGAGGGATTTGATGAGTTTGATACATCTGATATAGATATACCAGAAGAAATGGAGCAAAGAAAAATACAAGAAATAATTAAAGAATTGCGCAATCGGTCAAATGATTATTTTAGACCAAAATTTGAAAAAGATTATTTAGAGCGCCTATTAAAACGTTTTCAATAAAAATAATTTTACAGCTTACTTTCAAATAAAATAAATAGATAAATATAATTACAATTTTGCTATCGTTATGTTACAGCTATTTCCAAACTTGCCTAAATTACCAATTTAGGTAGTTCCCCCCTCCCATATATCGTGCTATGTAAAGTTATGTGTTTGGGGAGGCTAGTATTAGGAAGTTTTAACTATTATAAATATTTTATATAATTGGTAGAAAAATAAAAAATACCTTTGGAATTAGCTATAAGAAATAAAAACACCCCCCAAAAATAAATAAGGGAGGCGTTTTAGATTGCTATAGTCTAATTTATAGTCCAAATTTAGCAGAAGGCTTTTTAGACGTATTTTTGTTTAATTGTTTCTCTAATTTTGAAATTTTTTGGGAAAGCGCATTAAAGTCAGCCTTTATCTTTGCAAGTGCTGCTTGTACAGAATCTAACTTTGGCTCTTTTTTAGCCTCTAGCACTAACAAATTTTGTATTCCATGTATCAATGATGTTGTACTATCAACAGTTTGAAAATTAACATCAATACCTTCTTTTTCTAACCCCTGCACAAGCTCTTTAATATCACAACGGTTAATGTATTTATTAGTTTTATCTGAAATTACCGATATGTTAATATTTAAATTTGGATATAATTTTGTCAATCCTAATAGTCTATTTTGTATCCTATCTGTTTCAAAAAGATCACCATCTGTTAAAATTACAAGCTCTGTATCTTGGTTAGGTTCTTGAACTGCCATCATATAGGTAATTGCATCTATCTCTCTGTCAAGAAAAGATCTAGCCCCCAATCCTTTATCCACTACTTTATTAAAGAAATTTTGCACTCTACCTATTGATGTTTTTGATGTACATACTATGGGGTTCGTACCATGACAACCAAACAACATTGTAATTACAGATAGTTTTTTGTCGTGTCTATTCTGAGCGCCTCTTGTAGTAACATAAGCGCTATACAAAGCCTTATCTAAAACATTACCTACCATCATACTACCAGAGCCATCAACTAAAAAATAAATATTTTTTTCTTTTTTCATTGGCATATTGCAAATATTATCTATATCAGAAACAAGATTTTTATTGTTTTTTAATTTATCTAAGTAATTCATTTAATTTGACCTCATCTTTGTAAAAGTTAAAACAATCGAATCATTTCGTTGTAGGATAACACCTCCGCAACAATATGTCAAGACAATTACGAAAATAAGTGGCGTAAAAAAAAACTGCTCAGATAAAAAACCCAAGCAGCTTTTTTAAATTATAAATTCAAATATTACTAGTCACGCTCATCGCGCATTGTTTTTTCCTTACGTTCATGCATTTCTTGAGCCTCTAAGCTATACATTGCAACTGGACGCGCATCTAACCTTGCAACCCCAATAGGCTCATCAGTTTCTTCACAATATCCATAAGTTCCATCTTCTATTTTTTGTAAAGCTTCATTTATTTTACTAATAAGTTTACGTTCTCTATCCCTTGTTCTAAGCTCTAACGCATGGTCAGTTTCTGCAGATGCCCTATCTGCTATATCTGGCTGTTGCAAATTATCTTCCCGCAATGTATTTTCAACAGTAATACTAGAACTAGCAAGTAAATCATCGCGCCATTTCATCAATTTATTGCGAAAATATTCCTTCATAACTGGATTCATAAAATCCTCTTTAGGAGAAGGTTTATAATCTGGTGGTAAAATAGTTTTCCTTACTTCATTTGCCATGGTTTACCTCGCTTAGTTTGGTTGTTTAATATATTTACTATCCATAATAAGTATCAATATATCTTTAATAAAAAGTTAACATCTAGGTATAATATGCATATTTTTTTAATAACAGCAAGTTTTTCTGAATTTACATAGTGAAACTTTATTCTTTAGGATAAAATATGCCCTTCACCCTTTTATCTGCTTTTGTATTTTTATTTTCAAAAGCATAGATTTTACTAATACCACTATTTAAATCAATTATCACTTTTGCCCCTTGTAGTGAGTTATTTTCCTGCTCTAAAATGACTACCTTACCCGTAATTTCTACAATTTTTGTGAGAGCATTATAACTGGCCTTATCACCTTTTATTTTCTCTTTACCATTTTCAATGACAACATTTCCCATTGCTTTTGCTTTTTTAAATTCCAAGTTATTGCTTTTTGCATCTATATTGTCAAAATATGCAATAATCTTATCTGCTGTTAGAATTTGCTCCCCTCTAATTATGTTTGCATCACCAATTGCAAGAAATTTCTTTGCCACAATATCATATTCCATTTTATCTTTTGCTATTATATTTTCTTGTGGAGTTTCTATTTTTAAATTTTTACCTGTCATTGTTATATAGCTTTTTTGAATATCATAAATAGCTCTATCACCATAAGCAGTATAGTCATCTGAGGTTATTTTGACATTATCTGTAACTATAATTTTAGAAATACGATTTAGTTCAGATGTGTCCTCATCATAATAAGCCTCTAACAATTCTGCTAAAATATTAACGTCACCATATTTTACGACAACATCTTCTTTTGCTATATATTTATTATTATTCTTATCCCACTCTAATGAATTTTTAGCCGATATTTCAACTGGTTGCTTATTTTCTGCATATATGCTGGAGCTATAAGCTATATTTACAAACACTACCAATAAGCAAAAAAAGACTATTTTTTTCATATTTAACTCCTAATTTCCTAAGATATTTTGGCTATTTACAAATAATGTTAATTTTGCCGGTCCCATAAAAATTATTTTATTATGGCTAGCGCCAAATTCTAAACCTGTTGCAGTTATTACACCTAAAGGCCCCTGCCCCTTTACGTGGCTATTTGTTATTATTTTAGCTTTTTTCAAATCTATATGTAGCTCATCAGTTAAAAGCTCATAGCCACTATCGTGAAATAATTTAACATTTTCACTTAAAAATAGCTGCATATCTTTTTGCATATAGCTACCTTTTTTACCAGAAACAGCAACCCAACTCCCATCTTTTAGTAAAATATCTGCCATTGGATTTTCAAGATTTATTACATCAGGACTATCAGATAGTCTAGATGCTTTGTCTGCTGTAATATTAAATGGTTGGTATTTACTATCAAGACCGCTATATTTAGCCATAAACATAGACAAGCCACTTTTTATATTTTTAGATATATCAACATCGTTTTTTTTATTTACATCAGTTGATAGGTTTTTTTCTACTTTATTGGTTTTATGGAGATTTGTTTTTTGAGTTAAACCTGAAGAAACAAAGCTATATTCATCTTTTTTTAAAAAATAAAAAAGGGATACAAGAATAACTATAGCTAAAATAATCAATAAAGCTCTTAGTCTTTTAATTACACTATATCTTTTTTGACTAACAATATGGCTATCTATTGGTTTATTTTTTGTATCTGCTGTGTATAGCCAGTCTTTTTTAGAGCTATCAATATTTTTATGCGTCATAAGATTTTCTTTATCCCAAAAATAAAGATTTTTAAGCAAATCCAGCTTTTAGGCAATCATGCAAATGTAGTATTCCAACTGGGATATTATTTTCATCAACAACAAATAAGCAAGTTATCATTCTAAATTTACCAGTTACATCATTCATAATTCCCATAGCCTCTCCAACTAAGCTATTGGGAGATATTACCTTTGGAGATTTAGTCATAATATCTTTTGCTTTTTTGTTTAATATATCAAAATCTATATGTCGCCTTATATCACCGTCTGTGATAATACCGCTAAGCTTTCCGTAAGCATCTAACATACCAGCACAGCCAAAGCCCTTTTCTGTCATAATTTCAAAAACATCTTTTAGATTTGCATCTTCTGAAATAAGAGGAAGTTTTTTGCCTGCATGCATAATTTCTGATACTTGCATTAGCTGTTGTCCAAGTTTTCCGCCTGGATGAAATAATTGAAAATCTTTAGCGGTAAAGCCTTTTTTTTCTAAAAGAGCAATAGCCAAAGCATCACCCAAAGCCATAGTCATAGTAGTTGATGTGGTCGGAGCCATGCCAGTTGGACATGCTTCTGGTACATCGGCCAATTTTAGGACAATATCTGCGCGTCGCCCAAGCGTAGAGTCAGTGGTTTTTGTAATTGCAATCAAAGTAATTGCAAATCTTCTTGTATATTCAATAATATCATTTAGCTCTTTACTCTCACCAGAATTTGACAAGGCAAGAACAATATCCCCTCTTACCATCATACCCATATCGCCGTGGCTAGCCTCTGCTGGATGAATAAAAAAAGCAGGCGTTCCCGTAGATGACATGGTTGCCGCAATTTTACGAGCAACATGCCCACTTTTACCCATACCAGTTATAATAACTCGACCTTCAATATTGCCTATTAGCTCAACCGCATCGGCAAAATTTTTATCACAAATTATATCATCTGCCATTATTTGCAGGGCTTTTGCCTCCTCATTTAAAACCCTTGCCGCAGAAATATTATAAGCATTATCAATAATGTCTTTGTTTAATTTACTGTTGCCCAACATAAAAAACCTCATATAACAAATATTAAAAAGCCAGCAATGATACATAATTATTTTACTAAGGTCAAGCTTGACAAGCAATTTCTTACAGTGCATTATTTTTGCTTTGAAAAATTTTAAAGATGAGTTTTTTCCATGACCAAAAAACTATTTTTACGCCAAACAACCAGTAAAGATGAAAATAAGATACTAAATTTTCTTAAAAAAAATAGACATAAATATGTCGCCATTCGTGATGAAGATGTAATGCGTGCAAGAATAAAAGAAGGTGCAGTTACCACACTTGAAGATAGTGGCGGTAATATAAAAGCAATTTCCTTTGCATATCCTGTAATTGTTAAAGATAAAAATGGCAATGAAGCACATAAATGGACAGAAATAGGCACAGTCCATATATTGATAGGGGGAATTGGGCTTTTTGATATAGTTGTTGGCGCTCAAATTCTAAATTCTTTTTTAACCGCTCCACCAGAAGATAGATTTGTTACAGAAGTCAATGTAAAAAACAGCCATTCTCTTTACGTATCTAAAAAACTGGGCTACAAAAAATTTGACCCTCCCCCAAATGAAATGCTAGAAGTTATAAATGGTACTTTAGCGCCCGAATATGTCGGTGGAGTTGAATGGCTACATATCGGGGCAGAGCTTATGCCTGAACTTGCACAGAAGTTTTTGGATATAGTAAAAAATCCTAAAATAGTTAACAAAAAAACAAATGAAGTTTTTGAAATTGATTTTAGTAAGTATCCGCTAAATAAACATTTCTTACCTATAGTTAAAAAACTTGCAAAGCAAGATTTAGGTAATAAACAAAAACCAGATATGAGCCAAGGGCTTGCCAATATTCGCCGTAAATTAAATAACCCCAAAAAAGGGCTATGAAACAAAAAAAATCAGATAAGATATTCAAAATAGGACTAACTGGCTCAATTGGTATGGGCAAGACCACTGTTGCTAACATGTTCCGTGATATTGGTATTCCCGTATCTTGCGCCGATACAGATGTTGCCTCCGCTGTGAGTGTTGGGGGAGAGGCAGTAGAGCAAATAGCAAAAATATTCCCCAAAGCCCTAAAATACAATGATAAAAAACAACCCTACATAGATAAATCAAAATTGGCAAAAATAATATTTTCTGAAGATAAAAATCTTAAAAAACTCAAAAAATTAGAAGAAATTCTACATCCAATAGCTAAAAATAAACGCTTTGAATTTACTCAAAATATAGCAAAAAAAGGCTGTGATATAATTTTATATGACATACCACTGCTATTTGAAAATAATATTGATAAAGAAGTTGATTTAACAATATGTGTTTCCTGCCCAGAAGATATACAAAAAAAACGTGTCCTTGCCAGAGAAAATATGACAGAAAAAAAATTTAATGCCATCAAAACAAAACAAATGCCAAATAGCAAAAAAATACAATTAGCCGATATTGTAATTGACACATCAAAATCTCTTACAGATACAAAAAAACAAGTAAATAAAATAGTTGAACAAATAAAATCAGGCAAAATTCTAAATAACTAACTACAGCATAATTACAGATAATTGCCGACCACAATTGCCATGTCCGTATTTATTCATATGTCGCCTATGGCTAAAAAACATATTTTCACTATTATACGTATCATTTTTTAGTGATGATATATTTTCAATTCCGATGCTGTGGGCTTGCTTTTTTACATAGCCTTGCAAATTAAAAAGCCAATTTTGCCCCTTTTTATTAGGTATATCTTTAAAAAATATATGATTTTCTTGAGATTGATTTATAAAAATATCATAAAAATTTTTATCTATTTCATAGTTTTTCTGCCCAATACAAGGACCAATTGCCATTTTTATACAGTCAATTTTAGCCCCAATTGCTTGCATTTTATCTATTGTATTTTGAATAATACCGCCAAATGCACTACGCCAACCCGCATGCACGGCAGCAATTACTTTATTTTTATCATCAACCAGCAAAACTGGGGCGCAATCTGCCGTTAAAACAGCTAAAATTATATCACTATTAGCCGTAATCAAAGCATCAACCTTAGGGAAATTGGGTGTATCATCTTTTGATATTATAGCAACATCTGTACCATGCATTTGTTGCATAGAATGTAGTTTGTTAATATTTTTATGTGTTGTTAGCGCCTCAATTATCAATTTTCTATTTTCTTTAACTTTTGCAATATCATCATTTGTTGCAAGCCCACAATTCAAAGAAGCATAATCATCAATAATGCTAACCCCACCCTTTCTTGTAAAAAAGCCATGTTTAATATTACTAAAATTATCTGCACAAAAATAAGGTAGTCCCATCAATAAGACACCCCCAAAACTTTAAATAAATATCCCATTTCAAAAGCCGAAGTCAGGCGATGATATGCCGATATTAAATCAGCTTTTTGCCTGTCTGTTGCCCTTTTTGCCAATTGTTCTGTATATTGCTCAATTTCTAAAAATTTTAAAAATTCAACTTGTGTAATCGGTCCTGTTATTCCCACTTCTTCTTGGATGGCTACTTTTTTTAGAGCTTGAAAATCAACATGTGCCGTTAAATCTTGCTTGCCTATATTAGCAAAAATATCTGTTTTTTTATGTTTATAGACCGCTTGTAAGCTATCACCAAAACCGTGAGAAATATAACCATAATCTATTATAACTGCAAATCCATGTTGTTTTTTTAATCTTCTGCACAATCCATGCATAATGCTAAGCGCCACTGGTGAAATTTCATAAATATCCTCTTCCTTTATATTTTGAGGCAATTCAATATTTTGATTGCAAATATCGCTTTCTTTAATAAAAAATTTACCCTTATCTTTATTCCAAGAAACCAACCTTTCATATAGATTTTTATTCCTATATACATATTGCTTTATTGGCAAAGCATCAAAAAATTCATTTGCAACTAATATAATTGGCATATCTGTTGGAACTGTATCTATTGTTTTGTGCCATGTTGGGGACGTATCTTTTAATATATCTTGCTGTTTTTTCTTTAAAATAGGACTTACTTCAACCAAATGTATTTGAGCAGAGTTAAAAAAATCAGGAAGTGATTTTTTACCAATTCTTAAAATATCTGCCATTAAAGTGCCGTTTCCAGCCCCCAGCTCAACCAAAGCAAATGGGGTGGGTCTTCCCATTCTAACCCAATTTTGTACTAAAAACCCACCTATTATATCACCAAATATCTGGCTAATTTCTGGAGCAGTTATAAAATCTCCTCCCCGCCCAAAAGGGTTATTAGACATATAATAGCCATATTCTTCATGTAACAAACACAGCTCCATATATCTATCAATAGCAATTGCCCCTTGTTTTGAATTTGCAATTTCTACTTTTATAATTTCTTCTAATTTATTACACATTATTTTTTTTCTGCCGATATGCATATAAAATTAAGTAAATCCCAAGTAAAAACATGGGTAAAGAAAGCAACTGCCCCATAGAGAAATATTCACCAAAAAAACCTAATTGAGGGTCAGGCTCTCTTACAAATTCTATCATAAATCTAAAAAAAGCATAAAGAGATAAAAAACTACCTGTAATAATTCCTGGCTTTTGCCATAGTTTTAAATATTTAGTCATTATATACAAAATTATAAATAACAATAGCCCTTCACTTAATGCCTCATATAATTGGCTAGGGTGTCTTGGATATTCTCCCCCATAAGGAAAAATCACCCCCCATGATTTTGTTGTTACCCGTCCAAATAACTCACCATTTATAAAATTACTAATACGCCCAAAAAATATACCAATTGGAACAACCGCGGCAATTATATCTGATAGTTGTAAAAGTGGAATTTTCTCAGATTTTGCATATAAAAACATTGCAATAATTACGCCTGCTAACCCACCATGAAAAGACATGCCCCCCTCCCACACAAATAGTATATGTAGAGGATTTTGCAAATAAAATTCTAAATTATAAAATAACACATATCCCAACCGCCCCCCAAGAATAACACCAAGCGCAACCCAAGGCAAAATATCAAAAATATCTTCCTTATTTGGACGCCAGTTTTTTCCAAATTCTTTAACTAGCCAACTACCATAAGCCCAGCCCCCTAAAAACCCTCCCAAATAAGCAAGTGCATACCATCTAATTTGTAATATACCAAAAATACTAATTGCAACTGGATCAAAATTTGGAAATGCTATTCCTTCAAATGAATTTTCCAATTTTAAAAACCTTTCAATTTTTATATTATTTTAAGCTCTTATATATAAAGGTAAAATTTAATTAAATAAATAAAAAACTTGCCGTCAATACGTAAAATATGCTACAACATATATAAATAATTGCTAACAAAAAAATAATTATAGGTAAAAGATGATAACTTCACCTTTTGAATTCGCTTATGGCGATGCTAGCGCTAATCCTCTTAACTTACTTGAAGAATTGGCAAAACAGCGCCATTGGCTATCTGAGAGAATAAATGAAAATCTTATGTTTTTAAAAGCTGCAGGGAAAAATGCAGAATATAGCTTACAAATGGAATGGGACGACAGCTTTAACGCTCTACAAGTACGTGTTCCTCTTGATATTGATATGAAAGAATGCCATATGGCAGCTGCGGCTGAGCTATTTTTAAAAATAAATGAAACAATGTGGATTGGGCATTTTGATATGTCTGGCTCTAGCAAACAACAACCAACTTACAGACATAGCTTGCTGTTACATACAGCTCCTGCCCCTATTGCAATTGAAATGATTGCTGATTTAACAGAAATTGCAATTACTGAGTGTGATAGATTTTACATGACTTTTAAAATGTTGGCATCTGGTGATATTCGCTCGCAAGAAGCTTTTTCTATTGCTATGTTTAACACTGCTGGGGAAGCGTAAAGGTTTATTTAAATGAAAATTATTCTAGTTGGCTGTGGTAAGATGGGTTCTGCCATGTTAGATGGCTGGATAAAAGGCAATATTGCAGATGAATATATAGTAATTGACCCAAAGGTAAATACCCCCCCCATAGGTATAAAATTATTCAAAAATATAAGTGAAATAAACAGTAACACACAAGCAGATATTGTGATATTTGCAGTAAAACCACAAATTGCCCCCGACATTATTCCAAATTATAAAAAATTTGTTAGCGATAAAACAATATTTATCTCTATCATGGCAGGTATTACAATCGATAAAATTGAAAATTTGCTATCTAATCGGGCAAAGATTGTAAGAGCCATGCCTAACACTCCTGCTGCAATTGGCAGGGGAATTACTGCAATATATGCAAATCAAAATATATCTAAAAATGACAAAGATTTGGCAAAAAAGATACTTTTATCAGTGGGGGAAGTTGTTTTTTGTCATACAGAAAATATGATGGATGCGGTAACCGCACTTTCTGGTAGTGGACCTGCTTATATTTTTTTATTGGTTGAAGCCATGACAAAAGCTGGAATAAAAATGGGGCTATCAACAGAAATTGCAGAAAAACTCGCCAGACAAACTGTCATTGGGAGCGCCCATTTATTAGATATAGAAAAAAGCAAATCTGCACAAAAGTTGCGTGAAAATGTAACTAGCCCAAATGGTACAACTGCTGCTGCTTTAGAGATTTTAATGAATAGTAACGATGGCTTACCCAAGCTGATGGAGCGCGCAATCAAGGCTGCCTCTAAACGTAGCCAAGAATTATCTAAATAATTAAAAACAATTGTCCCTTATATAAAGAGGATTCTTTTTAAATCTCTGAAGCACCTCACCTTGCACATTGGCACTATTTGCAAGTATTTCTGCTTGTTGTTCAATGCCATAATCTAATAAATCTTTATTACTAGATAAATCATAATTATACAAATCTTCTATATTTTCTCTATTTACTAACATGTTAAATTTATCCATTAGTATTTTTATATTTGTAGATAAAGGACAATTTTGATATTGCCACACATGAGCCATTTCATGTTTAAATATATGTTTGTTAATAGGTCGGTCCTTTGCAAAATCATCTGTATAATTATTGCCATGCACAAAAACACTATTTCCAATAGCCATGGCCAAGCTACCCTGTATATTTAAAAAACTATCAATAGCTGCAGACCTGTAAATTCGCACCTTTTTTGTATCAATAGAAGAATTATAACCCATATCTTTTAAAAGTTTATCTTCACTATCCGTTAATGTACGGCTATTAGAAAAATAAGAAATACTAGTAAAACCACTAAATAACAATGTAAATGTCAAAAGAGATGTACGAGAAATTTTAATAAAAATCCCCGCATCTTTACTGATAGCTTGTCGCCACCATAATTTTTTAGATTTTATATTAGTTTTTTGTTTCTTCACCAACTATATACCTACTTACGTTAATTTACATATAATTGTACAGCATTATGATAAATGCGGCAAGTGAAAAATATTATGAAGTACCAAACAAACGATCACCCGCATCACCAAGACCTGGGACTATATATGACCTATCATCTAAATGGCTATCTAGTGATGCGACATAAAGCTCTACATCTGGGTGAGATTTATGAAATATTTTTACCCCTTCAGGAGCTGCAACTAGTGCCATAAAACTAATGTTATTTATATCTACACCATATTTTAATAAAACATCAATTGCATAAACTGCAGAATATCCAGTTGCCAACATTGGGTCAACTAATATAAAGCGTCTATCTTTGGTAGAGGGAAGTTTAACCAAATATTCAACTGGTCTTTTTGTGTCTGGATCTCTGTAAAGCCCAATATGGCCTATTCTTGCAAATGGTACTAAATCATAAAGACCATCAGCCATGCCCAAACCAGCTCTAAGTATTGGAACAATAGCCAACTGCTTACCCGTTAAAAGCGGTGCTGACATATCAATAATTGGCGTTTTAATGGGAAAATTTTTAACTGGCAAATCTCTAGTTATTTCATAGCCCATCAGCATCGCAATTTCTTTTAATAATTGCCTAAATTCTTGTACTTCGCAATTAACGCTACGCATTAGGCTAAGTTTATGCTGTACCAATGGGTGGTCAATTATATATAAATTTTTAAAATCTGAGTGTGTTTTCATATAAATAGTATCCTAAAAAAAATATTTAGTCAAAACAGGTGCTGTCAATTGCATATTTTTGCAAAGAACTACGTTCTTTCCACTGCACGACCTGATTCCCTCCCAAATCTTTAGCCTCAACCACAGCATTTTTAAGATTTAATAAAATTTCATCTATTTTATCTCCTGGTACAGGCTCTACCACTCCAAAAGAAGCAGTAATATGTAACGGCTCAAATGAACCTTCAACATCTATGGTCAATCCTGCGATTTCCTCTCTCATTCTATCCATAACAGAACAAGCATCTAGTATATCTATATGCTTTAGCATAATTAAATATCTGCCTTCCCCCAAATAGTAAGCATCATCAAATGAACGAATAACATTTAGCACCAATTTTGCAAGCTTTTTATAAATTACATTCATAGTATTTTTATCATAGATTTTTATTAAATCTAAAACTTTATCTATTTCTACCTCACATACACAAAAAGCACTGCCTTTGCGCTCTCTTCTATCTAATTCTTTTTGTATATCATTTTTCATACCAGACATACTGCGAAGCCCAGTTAAAGGATCAATAGCAACATTTATACCGCTTGTATTTTCTTGTAATTTTTTAAGCTCTTTTATATATGAAAATAAATTTTGCTCTATTAAATTGTAAGAATCAGGCGTTAATTCTACCCCATTATTTAGATTTTCAATTATTTTTTTTACTTCTATTTCCAGTTCCAAATGATAATATTTTAATTTTTCTAATAAATCATTTCTTAGTCCTATATTATCTGCTTCTTTTTCACACCAAGCAAGTAGTGAATTTGGAAGTTCATATATTGAAATATCAGCATTTTGAGAAAATATAACAGCACGTACAATATCGCCAAACCATTTGATATGTTCTTCCATATCTACGATTAGCATATCACTTGATAAAATAGGCATATATCGTAAAGCCATAATAGTCCGTCCCTAAAATTGATAAAATTCTAAACTCCGTTAGTTGATAATATATAAAAACTTCTTCAAATACTAAAACATAAAAATATAAAGAATAAATTAAATTACATACCAATCTTTAGCAAGTATATTTAAATTATCATCTTTAATTGCTTGTCTAATTTCTGCCATTAGTCTATTCATTGTAAATACATTATGAATTGATAAAAGTTGCATACCCAATAGCTCTCCCGCTTTAAACAAATGATGCAAATAAGCATTAGAATAATTTTGGCAGCAATGGCAATTACAGCTACTGTCTATTGGACTGCCATCTTCCTTATATTTTGAATTTCTAATGTTCACCCTGTCTTTTGGCTCTCCTTTTTTCAGCGCCCAGCCATGTCTTGCAAGTCTAGTTGGAGATACACAGTCAAATGTATCCATACCTAATTTTACCCCTTCAAAAATATCCCTAAAGCCACCAATTCCAAGTAAATGAACTGGTCTATTTTCTGGTAAATATGGGCTACAATATGAAACGACTTCGTACATATGTTCTTTGCTGTCGCCAAGAGAGCCACCAACAGCCGTGCCAAAAAAATCTTGTTCTGCAATATAGTTACAAGAAATTTTACGCAAATCAGGATAAACCCCACCTTGAACTATACCATACATAACTTGAGAGCCATTATCCTTACGATGCCACTCAGCAATTGAGCGATCCCCCCAAATTTTGCTCATTTCCATTGATTTTGCTGTATAATCTTTATTTACATGAAATGGAGTGCACTCGTCCAATTGAACTATTAAATCCGCCCCTAATTTTCTCTGTATTTTAATTGATTCTTCTGGGGACAGAAAAAATGTGCGTCCATCAATATATGATTTAAATTCAGCCCCATCTTTAGTAATTTTAACCAAGCTTTGTTTTCTATTCTGCAGACCCGCACCTTTAATTTCACTAGAAACAGAGCCATGCCCTAAAGAAAATATTTGATAACCTCCACTATCAGTAAACATAGGGCCGTCCCACCCCATAAATTTGTGCAATCCACCCATTTTAGCAATTAAATCTGCCCCTGGTTGTAACATTAAATGATATGTATTAGAAAGTATAATACTTGTATTACATTCTTTCATTTGAGCAGGGCTAAGCCCCTTAATGGAGGCTTTTGTACCGCAAAAAATAAAATTGGGTGTATCTATCTTGCCATGTGGTGTTGTAATGGTGGTTAGTCTTGCTCTGCTATCTTCAGATTTATAGTGTATTTCAAAAGAAAAACCAGACATATAAATTCCATACTTACTTTCAAAAAACATTAAAGGGAGGTGTCGCCCATATGCACACAACCCACAAATAGTAAAATGAAAGTTATGCTACCTGTTTTTTGGCTTCTAGTTCCTTGCGTAATTTACGCAATTTAGAAGATAGTTTTGTTGGGGCCTGCCCCAAAACAAAAGCATCAATTCCACCTCTATGTTCAACCGTGCGTATGCCCGCAGAAGTTACACGCAAACGAATCTTACGTTTTAGAGTTTCACTATAAAAAGAAGTGTTATGCAAGTTAGGCAAAAAACGGCGACGCGTCTTATTATGAGCGTGCGATACATTATTGCCAGATTGTACAGTTTTTCCAGTAATTTCACAAAGTCTTGTCATTTCTATACTCTTTCTAATATCTATAATCTTCTCACACAAAATTAAAATAACGACGGATTTTATGTTAGCGTTTTTATTTTGTCAAGCAAAATAAATTAAAACACTAAACTTTACTTAATCTATCCGCCCAACTTCTTTAAAATATCAAGCGGCAGAGGCAAAATAATCATCTGACTTTTATCATTGGTCATATCTTGCAATGCTGACAAATAACGCAGCTGTAAAGCATTTGGGTCTTTTGCCAATGTCTTGGATGCATCAACTAATTTTGCTGCTGCTTGTGCCTCACCTTCAGCACTAATAATTTTTGCCCGTCTTTCACGCTCAGCCTCTGCCTGTCTTGCAATTGCATGCACCATACTGGGGGCAACATCAACATGTTTTAGCTCTACATTAGAAACTTTAATACCCCAAGCATCTGTTTGTGTATCTAGCAATTGCCTTATATCTTGGCTTAATTTATCCCGCTCTGACAGCATTTCATCTAGCTCATGCTTGCCAAGCACAGAACGAAGTGTTGTTTGCGCCAACTCACTTGTTGCCCGCATAAAATCGGCAACTTCGTTAATTGCATTTTCAGGAGCCATAACCCTAAAATAAATAACCGCATTTACCTTAACAGAAACATTATCCTTAGAAATAACATCTTGGCTTGGCACATCAATAGTTCTAACCCGTAAATCAACCTTGACCAACTTTTGGATAAATGGGATTAAAATGATAAGACCAGGTCCCTTAATACCTGTATAGCGACCAAGTGTATAAACAACGCCCCGTTCATATTCTCTTAAAACTTTTAAGGCTGCAGATAAAAATATTAAAATTAAAACAACAAAAAATATAAGAACACCCAAAGGCATGAAAAATACTCCCTAAAATTAACACGACAATACTATTAAGTATGATAGTTTAATTTAACTTTAAATCAACTATTATTTTGCATTTACAGGGGCAATAATCAATTTCAAACCATCTATATCTGTAATTTTAACCCTATCACCTTTACGAAAGCTTCTGGGCTCGTCAGGGATTGCTTGCCAAACTTCACCTGTGGCTCTAACCTCACCGCGTCCATCTGCCCAATTGAGAATTTCTGCATCAGAGCCAATAAGTCCTTGTATTCCAGTTACAACAGGTTTTTTTTGGGCTTTAAGCGCATAACCTAAAATAATAGTTAGCATCAAAAAACTACCACCAGTAACAGAGGCAATAGTCCACCATGAAATACCAATACCCGCAGCATCAGCATCTATTAAAATTGTTGCCCCTAGCGCAAATGCCAACGCCCCACCTATTCCCATAATACCAAATGATGGGGAAAATGCCTCTGCCACCATAAATCCCATACCCAGTAAAATAAGTACTGCACCCGTATAATTTACAGGTAAAATATTCATTGCAAATAGTCCAATTATAAGGCAAATAATCCCCATAACCCCCGGTATAAAGCTACCAGGATTAGCAAATTCATAAATAAGACCATATCCACCAAGCGTCATAAATAAAAATGCAATATTCGGATTTGTAATAATGCTAAGTATCTTTATACGCCAACTTGGTTCTTTATGTATAACTATTGCATCTTTAGTCTGCAAAATTATATCTCCATCAGCCATTTTAACCGAACGCCCATCTAATTGCTGTAATAGGTCATTTATATCTTCTGCAATTATTTCTATTACCCCTTCTTCTTTGGCTTCATTTACAGTTAAGCTTTTTGCATTTCTAACCGCTTTTTCTGCCCATTCAACACTTCGTCCCCGCATTTCTGCCAGCCCACGAATATAGGCAGCCGCATCATTAACTGATTTATATTCAACCGCATCACCTCTTTTGGGTGGTGGTGTGTTATTTTTAGAAAAACTCTTTATCCCTTTGGAAATAATATCTTTTTTACTGTCTGGCTCAATCTTAGGATTATTACCTGTCATTTGCACGGGTGTTGCAGCCCCAATATTTGTCCCAGGTGCCATAGCTGCAACATGACTGGCATATAAAATATAAGTTCCAGCACTAGCCGCATGTGAACCAGGTGGGCTTACAAAAGTTACAACTGGCACTTTTGATGCTAAAATATTTTGGACAATATCTTGCATAGAGCTGACCAGCCCCCCTGGTGTGTGCATTTCCAAGATTAAAACCTCTGCCTCAATTTCCTCAGCATATTTAATGTTGCGAACAATATAATCATTTGTTGCAGGACCAATTACTCCTGTTACTTTACTTACAACGACAGTATTTTTTTCTAAACCACTATCTAGTTCAGAGATATTTTCTATATCTTTTGCCCTATCCTTGGCATAAATCCCAGTTGCAGATATGAACATTAACAACAGGCCAGAAAAAAATAAAATAAATGACAGAAATCTAAATATGTTTTTTAATTTAGCCATGTGAATATATCCCCTCAAAATAAATGTTAATATATTTTAGCATTTTGATAATCATGTAAAAAGTCTTTAAATAAGTTTACTTCAGTTGCCATATCCAAAATAGCTTGTCTATCTGCAATAGAAATATTTGTTTCATCTTTCCTAGTTATAAGAGCAAAAGAATTATTATATTGAGTTAATTTTATAGCATCAAAATAACGATTACGAAACTCCCTTAATTTATCACTATTATTTGCCAATTTATATGCCACCACAGTATTTAAAATTAACTCATTTGCAGGATTGTTTGGATTTGATTTAACATTTTCAGGCGGTGGCAAAAGCTTTTCCAGTTCACTTGCTGCTTGTTGCCAATCTTTATTTTGCCAATATATATCGGCTCTTAGCCTTATTGCCTCTTTAGATTTAATATCCTTTATAGTATCTATTGCTGTTTTTACCATACCAATTTCAGATAGTGCCTTTGCTCTTAACAATTCACGTCTTTGCATTATGCTAGGAGGTAAATTTTCCCCACCTGTTCTTTGTAAAACAGATATTGCGTCTTTTGCTTTACTATCTAACAAATATATTGATGCTAATTTTAATCCAATTTCTGTGACTTTATCTTTGCTGCCCCAATCATATTGTAGCTGTTTTTCTAGTATGTTAGCTGCATCATCTAATAGGTCCATCTCAACTAAATACCGAGCATAATTTTGCTCTGCTATATAACTGTCATAGCCAACAGGTTTTAATTCTTTAAAACTATTGTAAATAGCAACCGCTCTAAATGGCTCCATATTATCTGCCCCACCCTTAACAAATAAATTACTAAATATTTTTTCCATATCCTTTACAAGCGATGAACTATCAATTAGTAATTCTTCGGCTAAAATAACGGCTTTTCTCATTTCTTCTAGCCCTCTTATATATTGTTTTTTATCCAAATATAATTTGGCTATATTATGTAACATTTGTATTTCCAGCCCATCACCACGCCAAACATAGCGTAGCGTTTCCAAGCGGTCTTGAGCATCTTCACTAGAAATTCTGTTTAACTTTCTAAGTAAATTAACCGTTGCAATACTTGCTTTTACGTAAAAAAGTCTATCTCTACCGCTGACCACTTTATGCCATTCTTTTAGAGCTTTAACGTAATTGCCCTCTTGTCTATAGGCCTCACCCAACAGATATTTTTCTGCTGCTTTTTGTTCTGCTTTCATGTATTTTTTCATACCACCCAAACTACTAAGTAAAACTCTTGCTTGAACTGTGTCGCCAATCCTAAGAGAAGATTCTGCCATATACAGTATAAAAGGAATTGCAATATTTGGGGGATAACGTAAAACAATCACATTAGATGCGGGAAAATTTTCTGCTGCAAGTTTCCATTGTTCAGACATAGCCGCTGCATATCCAACCCACATTTTTGCCTCTGGGTGGTCTATTAGTGCCTCTGTAGTTAAATCTCTAATTGCTAGCAACGGAAAGCCTGCTAGTGCTTCTGATGCGCCTTTAACTGCTAAAAAGCCTGGTTTTTTTGCAAGGTCTGGATTTTCCATGGTAGCAGCCCTTAAAGCTCCAATAGCCTCATGCCCATAACCATTTGCAAAATAAAGCAAAGCCAGCTCTAAATAAATATTTGCACTTTCACTGCCCCTTGCTGCATTTAATAATTTTGCCTCTATTTGTCTTTCATTTTGCCAAAGAAAATTTAGCCCGCCCTTATTCCAACTATAAAAATCAAATAATTTTGTAAGCTCTGCATTAGATATATTATCCTTTAAATCTTTGTTATTATTTAGTTTTGGCACTGTTACAACATCTCTAGTCATAATTATACCATTAGGAGCAGTAATGATAATATCACTTAAATTTTTACGTATTTTAATTTTTTCTGAATATGGTTTAATTACAGCCCCTTGATAAGCCTTTAATATTTCAAATTCTGGGTATCTATTTTTAAGAGATATTCGTGAATTTGCGACAGAAGATGTAACAACATATAACTTTTCTCCAACATCTTCATCAAATAATTCTAATATTTTATTTGCTTTTGGAAGCGTCATTTCAACTTCTGACTTTTGTTTTGGTCTGGCAATTCTTCTTAACTGCCCTGACAAATTTTTGGCTAAGCTATCAGCTGCGGGCTTTAAAGAAATAATCCATGATAAATTAACAGAATTTATACTTGCCACTTCTGCTTGTTTAGGCATAACAAAACGATAAGCAACAGCACCATTTAAAGCAATTTTTTTAGGCACTCCCAAAACTCCAGAAAAAGGTCCAGCCACAGTTGGGTTGATTGTAGCAAAGCTAGTATCTGCCACAATCCACAAATAACCAAATCTCTCAAAAACAGCAAGTGCCACAGGCTCAATAGTAGAAATAGTAACGGTTGTATAGCCAGATAACAATTGTTGTTTTTTAATTATCTCAGGCTTTACTTCCTCCTTAGTTACTTTAGTTACTATTTTTATATCATTTGTTTTTATATCTTCTTTTTCAACTTTATCTATTTCTACGGCTTTATTTATATTATCATTGGCAACTATAATCTCTTTACTAGGTGACTTTTCTGGTTTGATACCCATTTTCACTATTTTTTGCAAATCTTTAAGACTATTTCTTTTAACAAATTTCTCCCCTATTTTTTGCTTAAAAATACTTGGAGGATATATATCAAAAATTACTCTATTACCAAGTCTATATCCCCTATGTTTAGCCCCATCAACCAAAGCCAGCCTTACATGAGTAGTATCTCTATTTGGCAATTTTATTTTTTTTACTGCCCGCACATATTTTAGCTTTTTAATATTAAGCTTAGACATATCTACATTTGTTGTACTTGCAGTAAAAATTATATCAATCACTCCGTCGCTACGTTTTGCTTTATAGGGTATTTTTTTTCCCCAATCAAAAACAACACGACTAAACTTACTATTTTCAGCACCCCTTATTTGTAATTGTAATTTATCTACAGCCACCACACTGCCCATATCAGCAAATATAAGCAATATAGCCACAAAAGACATCGCTATATATTTTTTTAAAAATTTTTTCTTATTTCTATACAATTTTCAAACAAAGTCCTAAAAAACTATAATAATACATCTCCCCAAAATATAGGATACACAATTTTTTCTATAAAATCAGTTAATTTTAACAAAACTGTAACAAAACGTAACAAAGAGTGATTTGAGATAGTTAAAGTTATTTTGTTAAATTAAAGTAACGGGGAGGGTAGTTTAATTTATGTGGGAAAGATATGTCTGATTTTATAAAACAATCTACTATTAACAATATAGTTTTTTGCTCTGGGATTGGGGTTCATTCTGGTAAGGTTTCTAATTTAACAATGAAGCCAGCCCCTATTGATAGTGGCATTATTTTTATTAGAGCTGACATTAGTGATAAAAATAATAAAATAATAGCAAATTGGGAAAATGTATCTGATACTCGCCTTTGTACAGTGTTGAGCAATGAAGACGGCGTATCTGTTAGCACTGTAGAGCATATTTTATCTGCAATTTATGCAGCTGGCATAGATAACATTATAATTGAAGTTGATAATTTAGAAGTTCCAATAATGGACGGTAGCTCCGCTGCTTTTACTGAGCTGATAGCAAAGGCAGGTTTAACCGCTCAAGATGCAAAGAAAAATTTTCTTTTAATAAAATCCATCATTGAAGTAAAAGAAGATGATAAAACAGCTAAATTTAGCCCTGCCACTGGTCAATTTTTTAATTTTGAAATAGATTTTGACAGCAAAGCAATTGGCGAACAATCATATGCAATTGATTTAAATTCTAATGACTATGCTAAAGAAATAAGTAGAGCGAGAACATTTGGCTTTTTACATGAAGTTGAAGCAATGCGTAGCGCAGGACTTGCTAAGGGTGGTTCTTTAGATAATGCAATTGTTATCGACGGTGATAAAATACTAAATTCAGATGGTCTGCGTTATGAAACTGAATTTAGCCGACACAAATTATTAGATGCAATTGGAGATATGGCTCTTGCCAATATGCAAATTATTGGACATTACAGCGGTATAAAATCAGGTCATAAGTTAAATAATAATTTACTACATGCTTTATTTGCAAAGAAAGATGCTTGGGAAATTATCAATATGACAAAACAACAATACAGAGCAATGTGTAGCTCTAACCTCAGCTTTGATAAATTAAGTCCCAAAGGACATATTATAGCTATTTCCCCAAATGGTTATAGAGCCTCTTGTAAAACTGTTTAATATTTATTCTTTTAAATCGTCCCACAGGTCCTTTACTTTTTTGAAAAAACTATGGGCTTTGGGATTATTTTTTGCAGTTTCGCTTTTGCCAAATTCTTCTAATAGCTCTTTTTGTCTTTTGCTTAGCTTAACTGGAGTTTCAACAACAATCTCAACATATAAATCACCACGACTTGGGGAACGTAAAATACTCATACCCTTACCCTTAAGTCTAAATTGTTGCCCTGTTTGAGTACCAGCTGGAATTTTTACCTTTGCGCATTTACCATCAATTGTTGGTACTTCCACTTCGCCACCAAGCGCAACCACATTGAAAGACACGGGAGCTCTACAGTATAAATTTGCTCCCTCTCTTCTAAAAAATTTATGAGGTCTTACATTTACAAAGACATATAAATCCCCTGCAGGCCCGCCTCTCATACCTGCCTCTCCCTCACCTGCAAGCCTCATTCTAGTGCCATCTTCAATACCTGCTGGAATAGTTATCTGCAGACTTTTTGTTTTTTGTACACGTCCACCACCTTGGCAACTATCGCAAGGGTCTTTAATTGTTTGCCCCGCTCCATGGCAAGTTGGGCAAGTACGCTCAACAGTAAATATGCCTTGTTGCGCTCTTACTCTGCCAATACCACCACAGCTAG
>JALTWL010000025.1 GCA_027047045.1 Micavibrio sp. | reverse complement strand
GCAGACCATAAAGGAGTCATTATGATTCCAAATACCATTGTTATAACTGAAAATAGCTTAAAAACTATACTGTAAGGAGTAACCTCCTTTGGACCTAATACTTGGGCTATTATTATATTGTCTGTAGCAAAAATCACGAGAACAGCTATCTGTATTATGAAAAATTTTATACCGAGTGATCCAATCTCTTTTACTTTACTGAAATCAATATATTTTCTAGAGGGAATGACATCTTTATGTTGTTTAAAAAAATATATTGTCAATAAAATATTAGCAAATACCATCGCCAATCCATAAGCTATACTCAGATACAATAATTTTTTTGCAGGATTATATTGTAGTAGTAAATAAAGAAAAATTATATAAAATAGATTAATCAAAATTGTATTAAAAGATGCGAGCGATGCCTTTTGGTATGCATAAAACATTTGCTTTGATATCGATAAAATAAAGTTAATTATAAAAAATACAACTGTAATAAAAACTACTTCTGATAAAAAGTGATTTGTAAATAAATAAGTATTTAATATTTTATTCCAATTTAAAAAAGGAAATACAATCATAAACAGTGTAAAGATACAAAAAGCAATCAAGCTAACCGCAATATAACCAGTAGATATATATATACGTGCTAATTTTATATTGTGTAAAGCAACAGCTTCCGATAATTTATTTCTTAATCCGTTACCAAGGCCAAAATCAAAGAAAACAGACCATGAAACAAGTGAAAAAATCGTTATCCATATTCCATACTTTTCAACCCCAAGAAATTTGATCATGAGAGGAATTAGTACATAGCTTAATCCAATTGCTATAATTTTATAAACAAATGTAAGGGATATATGAAGTTTAATATTTTTTGTTCTTTCTACTCCATTAGCTATTTCGGACATATTTACCTTGTACTTTCTACCCACTCTATCATTTTCTTAACACCATCTTCTTTAGAAACTTTTGGTTTCCAGTCTATAAGCTCTTTTGCTTTTGTTATATCGGCAACAAAAACTTTTTGATCGCTTTCTCTTGGTGGTAGTTTTGTGTATGTCATTTTTATATCAAGCTCTTGCTCTAAAAATGAAAATAGTTCAAGTAATGATGAAGAATTTTCAATACCTCCACCAATATTAAATACTTCACCTTTTATGTTGTCAATTTTATTAACTGCTTTTAAATAAAGTTCTACCATATCACTTGCATATAACAAGTCCCTAACCTGCTTTCCATTTCCAGAAATTGTAAAAGGTTTTTTTAATTTGTCTTGCTTAATCTCTACAGCTTTTCGGACAAACCATCCTACCCAACCTTGATCATAAGTTGCAAATTGTCTTCCACCATACATTGACGAATGTCTAAAAACAACTGTTTTTATTCCA
>JALTWL010000024.1 GCA_027047045.1 Micavibrio sp. | reverse complement strand
GGCTGTATCTGTAACTTTATTTTCTTCTTGCGTGGAAATATCGCTTTTTAATTTATCTATAAATTGGGTGGATATATATTTGGGGTTGTTACCTTTAAAATCATTGTATCTTATTATACTTCTTAAAAAACTGATGTTATTTTTTATGCCTGCAATATAAGTATTACTCAGTGCTTTTGTCATATAATGGCAAGCTATATTTCTATCTTTTGCATATGTAATTATTTTAGCAATCATTGGGTCGTAAAATGGTGTAATCACATCACCAGATTTTACCCCAGTATCTATTCTAATATTGTATTTATCTTGATATTCAGGCCATTTTAGCATATGTATTTTACCACTTGCGGGTAAAAAGTCATTGTTGGTGTCTTCGGCATAAATTCTACTTTCAATTGCATGACCTTTTATTTTTATTTCTTTTTGAGAGATAGGAAGTTTTTTACCCTCTGCGACCATTATTTGTAGTTCAACCAAGTCAAGCCCCGTTATCATTTCTGTAACTGGGTGTTCTACTTGCAGTCTGGTGTTCATTTCCATGAAGTAGAAATTTTCTTCTCTATCAACTAAAAATTCTATAGTTCCTGCATTATAATAGTTAATAGATTGGCAAATTTTAATTGCAGTTTTTGCCATTAGTTCTTTTGTTTTTTCTGATAAATTTGGGGCTGGAGCTTCTTCTATAATTTTTTGTTGTCTGCGTTGAATAGAGCAATCCCTATCGGCAAGTGTTAGGTAATTACCAAATTTATCTCCTAATATTTGTATTTCTATATGTCTTGGGTCTATTAAGTATTTCTCTATTAAGACATGGTCATTGCCAAAGGCGGCGTTAGCCTCTCTTTTTGCACTTTTAAGAGCTATTTTAAAATCTTCCTTTTTATGGACAATTTTCATGCCCTTACCACCGCCTCCAGCAGAGGCTTTAATTAGGACAGGAAAACCAATTTTTTCTGCTTGTTTTTGTAGAAAATCGTAATCTTGACGATCACCATGATATCCTAGCAACATCGGAATAGATGCTTTTTCTAATATTTTTTTTGATTTGCTTTTTTCCCCCATATCTAAAATAGACTTTGCAGATGGACCTATAAATATAATACCTGTTTTTTCCAGCTGTTTTACAAAATTAGTATTCTCAGATAAAAAACCATATCCAGCATGCACGGCATCAACATTTGCTTTTTTTGCAATATCAATAATTTTATCTATATTTAAATAGCTATCAGATGCAATAGAGCTGCCGATATAAAAAGCCTCATCAGCCATATTTTTATGGAGAGAATTTCTATCTGCGTCCGAATAAATAGCAACAGATACAATCCCCATTTTTTTACAAGTTTGAATTATACGACAAGCAATTTCAGCTCTATTTGCAATTAAAATTCTTTTTATCATATTTTTTAAACCTAACGTTAAAAATGCTTAGAAAATCATGACCTTACTTACAATCTACCCGTCTTGTCAAAAAGGAGCAATATTTTTATTGTAAAAATATATTTTATAGGCTTGTATTATTTGTAGATATGGTTAATTCTATCTGAATTGTGATTCTAACTAACTGTTTTTTGTAACAATTGTAATTAAGATAATTTAAATAATTATATGTTTATAATATGGGCATGATGAAATTTAAAAAATTTATTGCTATTTTGTTTTTATTTTTACTTATAGTGCCAGCTGGGGGCTGTGCATCTTCACGCGATCAGTCTTTAGCATATAAATCGCCTACAGATATTTCTGACCCGTTAGAGCCTATAAATAGAGTTGTATTTAGCTTTAATAATACTGTAGATACAGTATTTTTTGAACCAGTAGCAAAGCTATATCGCTTTATTTTACCAGAATTTGCAAGGGACTCGATTCGCAATTTTACGAGGAATTTACAATCTCCGCTAACATTTGCGCATAATATACTACAGGGTGAATTTAGTGATGCTGGGGTAAGTTTAGGGCGATTTTTAATGAATACAACTGTTGGTGTTGCGGGGTTGTTTGATGTGGCAGCAAAACAAGGGCTTGAATATGAGCGGGAAGATTGGGGACAGACATTAGGTAAATGGGGGCTGGGACATGGTTTTTATGTGGTATTACCGATTGTTGGGCCTTCATCTTTGCGGGACGGCATTGGTTTGGTTGGGGATAGTCTTTCTTCACCAGTATTTTGGTATGCTTACAATGATGCAAATCGGGAGTGGGTTTATTATTTACCAACAGCTTTAGAGAAATTAGATGAAAGAGCGCGTTTGATTGAGGCTATTTCTGATTTAAGAAATAATAGTGTTGATTATTATGCTGCTGTGCGTAGTATTTATGGACAAAAACGTTACTCTCTTGTATTGGACGACCCTTACGCAGGGCTTGATTTTGAATATGATGAATATGACAATTAACGGTAAAGCCTTATGATAATATACGCTAAGAATTTTCATTATAAGTTACTGTTTGTATTTTTATTTTTGGGGCTGATATTACCAACTATGGCTTATGCCAAGGATGTATCTCCACAAGAAAAAATTGTAATGTCTATGGGGGGGGAGGCTATAGAAAAACTTGCCAGTAAAAAGCTAAGCGACAAACAAAGAGAGGCACATATGCGAAAATTACTGGATAGATATTTTGATATGACAGCTATTGGCAGATTTGCGCTTGGTAGAAATTGGCGAAAGGCTAGTAAAGTACAACAAAAACAATATTTAAAGCTTTTTAAAGATATGGTTGTTAGAACTTACGCCCATAAATTCAAAGATTATTCAGGTGAACAATTTGAAGTTACTGGCTCTAAAATATTAAATAAAAGAGATACAATAGTTAATAGCAGGATAATTCCAAAAGATGCTCCTAAACTTTCTATTGACTGGCGGGTTCGTAAAAAAGCTAATGAATATAAAATAATAGATATAATTATTGAAGGTGTTAGTATGAGTGTTACGCAACGTTCAGAATTTGCGTCTATTATCCAACAGGGTGGGGGCAACGTAGAGTTTTTAATTGCAGAATTAAACAGGTAACTACCTAAATTTTTAATTAGAAAATATAATATAGACATATAACTCAGTATATTATAGATTTAGCGTATATAGTTAATTTGCTAATGTATGTAGGAGGATATGGCATGTCTAAAGATTTTTTAAAGGAAATGTTAGCTGGATTTGATAATTTTAAAAAAGAAAATTACTTACTTAACCCAGACAGAATGAAAGATTTAATAGAAAATGGACAGCATCCAGACGCTCTTGTAATTGCTTGTAGCGATTCTAGAAGTTGCCCTGAAGAAGTATTTGACAGAAAACCAGGTGAAATTTTTGTTGGAAGACATATCGCAGCGTTAGTTCCACCGCATGACCCAACAGATGAAGATGACACAGTTGCCGCTAGCATTGAATATGCGGTTGAGCATCTAAAAGTAAAACATATCATTGTTGTTGGACATACTCATTGTGGTGGTATTGCTGGGCTTGCAAGTGATGTTAAGGAAGGTGCTGTTGGACATTGGATACAAAGAGCTTGTGAAATTATAGATAATGTTGAGAGTAAATTTGGTAAAGATTTAAGTGATAGTGAAAAATTAAAAGCGATGGAACAAGAAAGTATAGTTTGGAGCTTAAATAACTTAAAGACTTATCCTGTAGTACGAAAAGCAGTTAAAGAAGATGGTCTAGAGCTACATGCATGGCAATTTGATATGGGGAATGGAAAATTACTTGCTTATGATGAAGATAAGGGCAGCTTTAAACTAATTGCAGGTGATGTTACAAACGCAACAGTAACCAATAATAATAAAAAGCATAGCTGTTGTTGCGGTAAGAAGGCTTAGTAAATATTTTTCTGGGTTTAATTTTTAAATATTTTATTTTTTCTATGTCTTTTGGTTTTATTTGCTGGTTGCAACCCAAATGCCTTGCCAATCTGCTGGGGGCGACTCTTTGATATAGAATTCTATCCTATCAATATAAAGTTTGTATAAGTCCTGATATTTTTTATCAATAATTGGCAATATCTTTTCTTGGATTAAGTTAAGCGCTTCTTTGAAATTTTGCCCTCGGTAAAGCTCTAGCATTTTCTTGTGTAATTTTTGCCAGTTTTTAAATTCATCTGTTTGAGCATAGTTTTCATTACCAATAATTGTATATATACGCTCTGGCATTTGTCGGCCTTTGACTGTTAGTAAGTCTAATTCTAAAATAGCAAAATCCTCAACATAAGAGGCAGTAGTTTCAGAAATTAAATTATCAACTCCATAGATTTTTGTTTGTCCTTCTAACCTTGAAGCTAAATTCACAGCATCGCCCAAAGCAGAATAAGCAAAACGTTGCTTAGAACCCATATTTCCAACTGAACATTCACCAGTTACAATACCGATACCATTTTTAATGGGATAAAATTTTCGTCCTTCTTCTTTTGCTTGTTGTTTTAATTTTTCATTTAAAGGGATTAAAATATCTGCCATTAAAAGGGCAACTTTACAGGCTTTTCTTGGGTGGTCTTTTACATCTACAGGAGCGTTCCAAAATGCCATAATAGCATCGCCCATATATTTGTCTATTGTTCCTTGATGCTCCATAATTACAGAGGTCATAGGAGTTAGAAAATCATTCATCATTCTAATCAATTGCTCTGGTGTCATAGTTTCAGATATAGAGGTGAAATTTCTAACATCTGTAAACATAACCGTGAGTTCCTTGCTTGTTCCGCCAAGGCTTAGCTTATCTGGTGATGTCATGATTTCATTCATAAGTTCTTCTGATACATAATGTCCAAAAGCTTGGCGATAGAATTTCTTTTCACTTTCTTGTCTAAAACTAGTAGTAACAGCAGCAACAATAAAAAAGCCTAATATTGCTAAAGTTGGATATACTGGGTCTAATAAATAGCCATAATCTACGTAATATTTAATAGAGAAAAACCAAACTCCCGCCAGTATCAAAAAAGAAAGCGTAGCCAAAGTTAAAGTTCCAATAAAAGGTAAAAGTAAAATTATCAATAATGCCGCAGATATTATTACTGCAATTTCTGCAATTTTAAAGAAGCTTGGCCTATTTAAATATGTTCCACTAAGTATTTGCTCTATAATTTCTGCATGTATTTCTACCCCTGGCAGAACTGGGTTTAGCGGTGATGAACGCAAATCTAAAAGCCCAATTGAAGATGTACCAATTAAGATAATTTTGTCTTTGATTTTTTCTTCTTTAACTTCACCTTTAAGTATTTGCCAAGCAGGTATATATCTTTCTTTTTTATGACCGCTATAATAGACGGCTATTCTACCATGTTTGTCGGTTGGTATATCGTACCGGCCATATATTTTTTTGCGTTTTCCTGTTTTTTTATCACGAATAAATTTAGGAGTTGTTCCTAGATGTATATTTGTAATTCCATATCCTTCGGGGGTGGGATATAGATAGCTAGTCGTTTCAATTGCATAATCACCAATGGCAACTCTGATTGCCTCTATTGATAGTGATGGGTAGAGTATTATTTTTCCTTCAGCATTTTTCTGCCCCAAAATTAAAGGTACATATCTAATAATGCCGTCTTTCTCAGGGATTGCGGTAAATGCGCCGTTACCTGCTGCTGCCTTAGAGAAAATTCTAAGATTCGTAGCAAAAAATTCCTGCTTGGTTACAAAGGGGCGGGGGTCAGATTTATAAATAGCATTTTTGTCTTGTTTACTGATATGTGGTCGGTCAAATAATTTTGCCTTTAACAGGGGATAGTGTAAAGTTGCTTGAGTTGCCCCGACAAAGCCTGTAACTACATTTTTTGCTTGTTTAATTGCATCGGCAAATATTTTATCATTATCAATCATGGCTATTTCAGGGATTATTTTATCTTTTTTATCTACTGGAAGATTGGCAAAAATAGTTGCTGGAGATGTTCTATCTTTTTCGGCAAATACCATATCAAAAGCAATTACTTTTGCCCCAAATTTATTTAAGTTTTCAACCATTTTGGCAAGTTTATCTCTAGACCAAGGCCATTGCCCTTCTTTTTGAAGTGAGGCCTCATCAATATCTATTATTGCAACGCCTGCGATTTTATGTTGAGGATAAAGCGACTTTGCTGGTTTTCTTGGAAATAATTTATTATAGCTATCAAAGGCTAAATATCTAAGTCTTTCGGTTAGTTTTTCATTATTATAATTTGTATAAATAATAAATACTAATATAGTTATCAATAGCAATATATCAAATAATCTATCTTTATAGGAATTTAGCATGTTTTTTATGTTTTATACAGTGGTTACCATTAGTCCAAAATATATTTTACATTTTAAATATGATTATTGATATATAATTTTTCTTGCTATTGCTGTTATCTAATTTTATAAAAGATAACTGGAAATAACTTAAAACATAAGTAAGAGAAAAATATGAACGAGAATTTCATACCCAAAGCTAGCTATACATATGAGGAGCTTATTGCGTGTGGACATGGTGAGATATTTGGTGAAGGCAATGCTAAGCTACCGCTACCACCAATGTTAATGTTTGATAGAATCACTAAAATATCAAAAGAGGGGGGGGCTTACGGTAACGGTGAGCTTATCGCTGAATTTGATATTAAGCCAGATTTGTGGTTTTTTGAGTGTCATTTTGAAAATGACCCTGTTATGCCAGGCTGTTTGGGGTTAGATGCGCTTTGGCAATTGCTTGGTTTTTATCTTGGTTGGACAGGGGCGCTTGGCTCTGGGAGAGCTCTTGGCGTTGGTGAGGTTAAATTCACAGGGCAAGTACTACCAAATGTTAAATTGGTTACATATAAATTGGATATAAAAAGAATTATCAATAGAAAATTAGTTCTTGGCGTTGCAGACGGTGAGGTAATCGCCGATGGGGAGAGTATTTATAAAACTTCTGGCTTGAAAGTTGGACTGTTTGAAAATACTAATAATATGTAGCTTTTTATCATAGCAAAAAATCATTAAAAGAGAGGACACTCACTATGCAAAAAAGACGAGTAGTTGTAACAGGAATTGGAATTGTATCTTGTATTGGTAATGATAAAGTAACTGTTATAGATTCTCTAAAGAATAGTAAATCTGGTATAGTCTTTGCGGATACTTACGCAGAAATGGGGTTTAGAAGCCATATTCACGGCGCTGTTAATATTGATTTGTCTGAGCATATTGACAGAAAGCTAATGCGTTTTATGGGTGATGGTGCGGCTTATAATTATATTGCAATGAAGCAAG
>JALTWL010000023.1 GCA_027047045.1 Micavibrio sp. | reverse complement strand
CTGCAGAAATATGTTCACGTGGAATAGGTTTTTTTAAAGATATAGGTAGGCTGTCAATAACAGATCAGAATTTAAGCTATTTGTCATTAGAACTGCAATAGAATCATCAGGGAAGTGCTGGTAACTGTGTATTTGGGTAAACCTATCCTAAGAAAATATTTGAGAAATTTCACTTCCAAGATAGGGATATCAGTGTTTTTACACCAGTACAGTTCATCCCTGTCACAAGTTATTATGTCCATCAAAATTAACATACCATAACAAGATTTCATTTCTTCTACAAAAATGTCATCCTACATACCTTTCTTATTAGCAGCATCTGTATCACATTTACTCTTGACATTCATGTTGGTAAATTCTAAAAATAAATTTAAAAAATCAAATATGGCAATAAAACAGCAAAAAGTGCTCCATGACATTTGTGTTGACATTAAATTTTATTACAGGCCCTAGATGTTTTGTAACACATGGCTGCAGCCATTACAGAGTGTCAAATGTTACCTATGGTCAACTGAGATTTTGGCTAATTACAATACTGATATGTTGGTGTGAAATATAAACAGGTGTTACAAGCCACTGTACCAGTCTGATGACACCAATATAACTGTATTAAAATGTACTTTAAATAAAGCATTTCTTCCTTTCGTCGATGTACCAGTAATGGATCACTGTTTGGTAATGTAAACAATGGCAGAATCCTAACAAACCTCCATACTTCTTCAGAACACTAATTCTGGTTTCATTATGAGTTAGGGTGTGATTTAGGTCAGTCGATACGAGTGCTTGCTTCAGCAGACCCATTACTGGGATTTTTCCATTCCAACCAGTGCACCACAAAGGTATGGTATGTATTATCCTGTCTATGAGATAGTACATATAAAAGATCCATTGCTTTTAACTGTAGGATTCCTATATTACTATGTAGTCTTTAACTATATGTCTGATGTTGATATAAACATAACAAAACTGTTGAGTGTAACGTTAGATAAAACATCTTTCTCTTTCTCATTATGTGTTCTCTTTAGTCCTGCTAACTCAGTTAAAAATACTGATTACAGAAACAACATAACCATCTTGACAATAAGTGGCATTTCTTATTATGTCATTAATATCAGACAAACGCTGCAGTTTACACACTAGATTTAAAGGTTACCAGTAAACATGCAGCCATCCACTGTCATCGATGCAACACACTACCCTATCAAACACAGACATGGCAAGAATTTCAGGACCATCCAGCTGCCAAAACTGAAAACAAATTAAAGTTACAGTGTTATAGATTCCAATGTGCATCAAATCAGTTTAAAACCCCAACTAAGTTCAATTCATGTGTTTCGGTTTTATAAAGAATTGTAACAATCAGTGCAGATAATATG
>JALTWL010000022.1 GCA_027047045.1 Micavibrio sp. | reverse complement strand
TGTTGAAATAAAAGAAATGCTGGAGTTAAATGATGAAAGGAAGAGATAACGCAATAGAAGAACTCAAAAAAAATCTAAGAGTGAAAAAAGAAAGAACTTTAAGAGATGATGTAGAAGCTCTTTTGATAGACAAAGCAAGCTATTTAGCTTATAAATTTTTCAAATCAAAATACGGTAAAAAGATAGTTGATAAATTACATCAAAGAGTTATGAAAGAACTAAAAGAAAACAATGTTCCTGAAGCATACCACAAAAGAGAAATAGATAGAATTATTAACTACAGAATAACCATTCAAACGATTTTTCAAAAGTCTTTACCGTTATTTTTAAAATGGATAACAAAAATTGAAAAAAAGAAAGAGGTTTTTTTGAGAATGCAAAAAAATAGAAGAAAATAATAAAAAAAAATGTGAGGAGTAATTATGAGAAAGTTTAAAACTTTTTATATGCATCTTAATTTAAACAAAGACAAAGAGCTTATAGAAAAATTAACAAAAATTGAAGAAGCTGTAAAAGATGAAATACAAGACTTTTCAATCTCTTGTCTATTGAAAGCTATAATCAACGAAGCTGTAAATAATGTAGAAATTGAAAATGTGAAAAAATACATAAAAGAAAGAAAAGAAGAAAAAAGACACTTTATCGCTGATAGCTTAGCAAGAAAAGCAAGCAGTCTTTTAACATAGCTTTTAACATAGGAGGTTTTACAAAATGGATACAATATTATTTAGACAAAATTTAAGAAAAAGAACAGAACTTGAAGAAAACAAGAAAATGACCAAGTTCGTCAAGAACGGCAAAAGCTTTCTCTTTGCTATAAATCTTAATATTACAGATGTGAACAGATATAAAAATAGTTACATTGTTTTAAATGCTATAGAAGAAATAAAATCAAATATTTACAAATGCGAACTTATACATAAAGATGATGTTTTTAAAGCTATTGTTGATTTGAGAAATAAAGAAGTTTATGTTGACTTTTTTTCAAATTACGTAAGGGGCTAGAAAATGGCGAGGAAAAAGAAAACAGTAAAAATAAAAAATGCGAGAAAGGGTATTTTTTATCTGGGACTTCCTGAAGGGAAGGAATACAAAATCTATCCAGGTGAAACCATTGAAATTAAAAAAGATGACTGGGAATATATACAACAAAAAGCACCTGTCGTTTTAATAAATTTGGTTGAGATAGGCTAGCCTTTTATCTATCATCTTCTTCAACTTCTCCCCAGGTGCATCCATAACATCTCCTCAAGACCCCCCGGGGTATGTCCCGGGCTTTTTTTCTTAATCAAACTCAGAAATTACTGGTTTTAAAACAGAAATTCTCATTTTGCCAGTTTCGTCAAATTCTACAACTACTACTTCTGAGTTAAACTTCTCTA
>JALTWL010000021.1 GCA_027047045.1 Micavibrio sp. | reverse complement strand
TTAAGGGTAAATTTAGAATTGAGTAGTATAAAATTTCTGCATGTACGCAATAATATTGCTATATAATAAAAGTTAAAAAAGAAAAATTTTCAATTTGTTAATAATTTTGTTACAATATTGCAACAACGTGTGATTTTACACATATTGTTGATTTTTAAAAGGGGAGGCTATTTCATGCTTACTTACTTCAAAAATAATAAAAAACTATTACTTATCTTTTGGCTAGCTATATTTATAGGGGGATTTTTCTTTAGTAAACAGGCTTACTCTGTTACCTTGAACATATCCACACATATTTATAAAACCACACTACAAAATCAAGACACTTCATTGGTAAGTGAAACATCACAGGGCTTTGACATTATCTCACTATATCCACGTCCTTTGCGAACAGACGATGTTATTGATTTGGCAGATATAGAGCCAGCTGCTGGTGGTAGGGACAGCGAATACAAAAAAAACCAAAATATAAATATTGATGACATAACCACTATGGATATATTACAAAAAAATAAGTAATTTCAAAAATCTTTGTTCACTTTAATTTTCTGTTACGCTTATTCACAAAATTTCTAAAACTTATATGTTTATTTGTATATGATTTGCTTGAGTCTGTTTTTTTGCTACTTTCACCGAACTCAGACATAGCGCCGCTTTGCATTTTTGCAATTGTTCCCTTACCTAGTATTTCATCTGCATATTTCCATTGCATTTCATATGACAGAGCTTTGTCATCAGCACCGTATTTTAGTAGTATTTTTATTATTTCTCTATGTTCGTTTTCTGCTGCCTCCCTAAGAGGAGTATTGTAACGATTACAAGCATCTAAATTATGATTACTAAGTAGAAATTCTACCATTTCAGTTTGACCATGTTTAGCCGCTAAGCAAATAGCCCAATCATCATTTATATGGGGGTCTATTCCTTCCCTCATTGCTTTTTCTACCCCTGCCATATTGCCATATTCAATAGATTCAAAAAATAACTCTTCTAAAAACTCTCTTACATTCTTAATAGTCATAACTAACCTCATAAAATATTAAAATCAAGAGGCATAATATACTACACCTAGCAATATGTCAAATAAAATATTGGTCATTTTAGTCCTTGACGCTATATGTAAAATATGTTAGTGTTAATGAATATTATTTGACAATTCTAAAACTATAAAAGGGATAAATTTATCATGGGAAGAAGAAAAGAAATAACTGTAAGGAATCCTTTTCAATATGTAGCTGAAAAAATTTCTAAAATCGATGGGGAGGCTGTTGGAATGGTCAGTATAGTGGCAGGAGTTGCCTTAGGAATAACTGCTGATTCTATATATAATGAAAATTTTGTTGAAAAAAATGATGAGATTGGCACTGTTAAAAACCAACAACAGTTAGTTGCTAAATTTTCTGAACGCATAGATGGTCTTAAAAAACAAAAAATAGCTATAGAAAAAGCAAAAGCTGGAGAAAAGGTTGCTGAGAGGTTTGATATTGAATTAAGTCCAGAGGAACAAAAAAACTTAGAACAATTAAAAGAAAATTTTATAAATGCAAAAAAATCTATTTTAACAGATATGCATGTAACTGGTATTAGTGAAGATGGAGTAGGGCTTAGTGAAGAAAATTTTGCTAAATTATACCAAAACATCTTACAATTTGTAGATATAGAAAGTAGTAATATTAAAGATACAAATTTTTCTGCAAGTATTAAGCGTGCAACTGGTATTTTAGATGAAACTGCAATAGATGTTTTTAAATCAAAAGATACAGTTTCTAACTACGCAACTGCTATTACAATCAATGACAAACTAAGAGATGTGTCCTTCAACAAATCTTTAACTTCTGTTGCATCTATGATTGCTGGTTTATCTGGGGGGATATTCGGAACAATATTTTTAATATTAGCATTTGAAAAGCGTTTTGAAAATTCACCCCAAAAATTAAAAATAAGACTACGCAAAAGAAAGCTACCTACAAGTCATTAAATAGCGTATAGTTAGCAAAATTTCTCTATAGATTCTTTGTCTTGTACATACATGGGAAGGGGTACATACTGTCCCTTATGTAGATATAAAATATACTCATCTCCATCTTGGGTATCTAAATCTATAGAGCGGCTAAAAGTAAAAGGCGATGATGCAACAGGCTCTACTCCAGAAATTAAAATCTCTAGAGTTCTTTTTGCCTTTAAGACTTTGTTATTACCAGCAAAGGATTTTTTTATTGGTCTGCCCAACTCTAACAAGTAATTTTCATTTATAGAATTTTTTAAAATTATATTATTTGGTATAGCAATACTCCAAGGGGTTCGTTCAGTTAGTACCAATATATTATTTGGATCAACTTCGGGTACAGGGAAATAACATAAAAATTCATCAGTTTTGCCATCACCAATATCTAAAAGCTCCCAAACAGTAATAACAGCTCTAATATTGACATCAACTAACTTTCCTTTGTGGAAATTTACCATTCTAACTAAGATATGTTCATCATCATCATCACCCCCCCATTTATCACTTAGCACCCCTCTATTTGCAGTAAATATATCTACTTTAGGATGGATAACTCTAGCAGTTAAAATTGCCTCAAAATAAATATGGGTAATTATAAGTAAAATAGATAAAAAAGTTATAAGAATAAGCACAATTACCGTTCCAACGGGAATAGGTCCCTGCAAAACACTTTCTGGAATAGCAATATTAAATGCTGTTGATAAAGTATTTATAAGATTAACCTCAAAATTAGGAAAAATACGCCCCATCAAAGCCCAAATAGCTGAAAAAATTGTTAAAATAACAACTAAATAAACCGCAATAAGCTTAAATAGATGTTTGTTTAAAAATTGTCTTGGCATAGAAAAAAAATATTTGTTTAACATGGTTTTTTACTATCCTTTAAATCTAAGTAGTGATTGGAATTGGAATTTATTACTATCCCCATCAATTATATATTCTTTAGATGCAAGAGTTGCTCTTGATATTTTAAAATCAATATCTCTTTCATCATTCATAAAATTTTGCGACGTTACATAGATATTTTCAACATCTAAATTACTAATAATTCCAACATGACCCCAATTACCCCCAGTAAAAGTAATAATATCGCCAATTCCAGCATTTTTTAGCATTTGAATAGATAGGTTCATTTTACTGTGATTATCATACCAATCTTTAGCATCACCATCTTGATAGGCAATTGCTAAATTAACATTATATTTTAGATAAATAAATCTTCTAACCAATTCCACACATTGATAGCAAATCCCTAGATATTGTCCTTTTTTATCATATGATATTTCATCAGAGATAAAACTACTATTACCGTTTGAAAATACGTCTATTTTAACATCTAGTATTTGTGGGCTTCCTAAAAAAGCACCAAAATTTCTTACTTTATTTTTTGTCATGTAAATAGCTCCGAACATTTGTAACAGCATTTGTTATATAAAATAATATATATCAAATGTACAGTTGCAACAGCTGCCAAAAAGCAAAAGAGAGAGATATAAGCATAGCTAAAGAAAGTCATGACAACAATTAAAGTAATAATTAAGGTAAGACCAAATAATTTCATATGTTTATAGCTAGAAATCATAGGTGGCATAATTATTAAGAATATATATATACTGTAAGTTAGCCATCTGGGGATAAAATAATCAAGAAACATTGTATCTTCATATGCAATGGAATGATTGTTTATTGATATTTTTACCCAATCAGGATTAAACAAATGCGGTATATATAAAAGCAAGCCAAAAACTAGTCCCGCAAGGGCAAATAGTAAAAGCCTGTGTTTTTTCTTACTATTTGGGGGCTCTAAAAAATATATGCTAAAAGGCACCCATGTTGGCCACATAAGCCATGAAAATAATATAAATATCATAGCCCCTTGCCACGCCATATAAGGGTCAGAAATATTCAGCCCCATCCATACATGTCCTTCTGCTAGCTGTTGTATTCCTGCCATTAAAGGCATCATGGATACAGGTAAATAACGTTTATTTGTTTTATATGCTCTGTAGGCTGTTAATATTCCACCCGCCAGTAAAATCCCTCCAGATATAAAGCTAACAGTTTCAGAAAAACACATAAATTTTGACCTAGCTTAAAAATTATTTATATTTTGCCTCTAATGCCTTTTTAACATTTGGGGTAACAAAAGAAGAAACATCACCGCCAAGCTGTGTTACTTGTTTTATAAATCTAGATGCAATTGACTGATATTTGGCATTTGATGCTAAAAATATGGTTTCAATATCAAAATCTGCCATTTGGGCGTTTAGAGCTGCCATTTGAGCTTCATATTCAAAGTCTGAATATTGTCTTACCCCTCTAATTACTATAAAAGATTTATGTTCTTTGACAAAATCAACTAGTAGATTATCAAAACCCTCTACAATAATTTCACAATTATTATTTATGTTTGTATTTTTATTTTTTAGGGCTTTTTGTAAAAGCTCTATTCTCTCATCCACAGAAAAGAGAGGCTTTTTACCAGAATGGGCGGCAACCGCGACAACAAGCCTGTCAACTAGTTTACTTGCTCTTCTAATTATATCTAAATGCCCAAGAGTAACTGGGTCAAAACTGCCTGGATAAACGCCAATTTTAATTTTACTCATTGTCTGTAGAAATTTCCTTGTTTGGTAGTGCGTTTTCACTTTCTTCGCTGAGGTTATTTTCATCTGTATCATCATTTTCGCGAATAACGGCGACTGATACTACTTGTTCTTCTGGGGACACTCTAAATAAGGTAACACCTTGAGTTTGTCTTCCTGCAAAACGAATATCCTTAACTGGCATACGGATAATTTGCCCCCCATCACTAACCAGCATAATTTCATCATTATCATTTACTTTAAATGTACCTACAATTTCTCCATTTTTTGGGCTAAGTTTCATTGCCCAAATCCCTTGTCCGCCACGCCCAGCAGTTCTATATTCATGCGAAGATGTACGTTTACCAAATCCTTTAGATGTAACGCTTAAAATAAAGCTTTCTTGCTGTTCTAGTTCAGCCATTTTTTCTTGGCTAAGCTGTTCATTGGCAATATTGTCTTCTAACTCTATATCGTCAGCCCCTCGCATTTTTGAGGTAATTTTTAAATAAGCATTACGCTCTTCTACAGTTGCATTACTATGTTTTAAAATAGACATAGACATAACCTCGTCACCTGACATAAGTTTTATACCTCTTACCCCTTTAGAGTTACGACTTTGGAAAACTCTAAGAGAGCTAAGTGCAAAACGAATTGCTTTACCCTTACGGGTAACTAGCATTATATCATCATCTTTTGCACAGGTTTTAACATCTATTAGTTTTTCGCCCTTATCGGCATCAAGCTTCATTGCAATTAGCCCATTTGCACGAATATTTTTAAATGCAGCTATATTGTTACGACGAATAGTTCCCTGTGATGTTGCAAAGACAACATTTAGCCCTTCCCATTCATCTTCATTTTCTGGAAGTGGCATTACAACTGAGATTTTTTCACCCTTTTCAAGTGGTAATATATTTATAAAGGCCTTACCCCTTGCTTGAGGAGTTCCCTCAGGTAGCTGATATACTTTGCGTTTATGCACTATTCCTTTTGAAGTAAAAATAAGCACAGGAGTATGCGTGCTTGCCACAAATAGGTCGGTTACGAAATCCTCATCTTTTGTATTCATACCAGTCCTGCCCTTACCGCCACGGCGTTGCGCTCTGTAGGTGGAAAGAGGAACACGTTTCACGTAACCCGCATGACTGATGGTAACAACCATATCTTCTTTTTGGATTAAATCTTCAATATCTGCTTCAAATTCGCTTTCGACAAGCTCGGTTCTTCTAGGAGTTGCGAATCTATCCCGAATATCTAATAGCTCTGCGCGCATTACGTCCAACAATTTTTCCCGATTAGCCAAAATTTCTAAATATTCTTTAATATTATCAGTAAGCGCTTTTAATTCATCGCCTATTTTATCTCTTTCCATACCAGTTAAGCGATGCAATCTTAAATCTAAAATTGCTTTTACCTGTAATTTTGATAGCTGGTAAGCTGAATTTTCATCTAACATATGGGCAGGGTCTGCAATAAGCTCAATTAAAGGGGCAATATCTTTTGCTGCCCATGGTTTGGCAAGTAGTTTTTCCTTAGCATCTGCGGGGCTTGGAGCATTTCTGATAATTGCAATTACCTCATCAATATTGGCAACCGCAACTGCAAGCCCTGCTAATATATGCGCTCTTTCCCTTGCTTTTCTAAGTTCATAGGCTGTACGTCTTGTTATTACTTGCTCTCTAAATTCCAAAAATGCCTGTAAAATCTCACGCAAATTCATCATTTGTGGGCGACCATGATGAAGTGCTAAAATATTACAGCCAAAGCTAGTTTGCAAAGCTGTATATTTAAAGAGTTGGTTTAAAACAACCTCAGCCACTGTAGCTTTTTTAAGCTCAATGACAATTCTAACCCCATCTCTGTCCGATTCATCACGCAGGTCAGATATCCCCTCAACGATTTTTTCTCTAGCAATTTCGCCTATTCTTTCAACTAATTTTGATTTATTAACTTGATATGGTATTTCGTGAACAATAATTGCGGTTCTGTCTTTACCACAATCCTCAAAACTTGTTTTTGCCCTCATAACAACTGAGCCTTTACCTTGTGTGTAGGCTTTAAAAATACCACTGCGACCAAGAATTTGCCCGCCAGTTGGAAAATCTGGACCGGGGACAATGGATAAAAGTTCCTCAGTCGTTATATCTGGACTGTCTATCATTACAAGACAAGCATCTATTACTTCACCTAAGTTATGAGGCGGGATATTAGTTGCCATACCAACCGCAATACCGCCTGTACCATTTACCAGTAAATTAGGGAATCTTGCAGGTAGCACAATAGGCTCTTTAGTGGACTCATCATAGTTTAATTGGAAATCAACCGTATCTTTAGCAATATCATCAAGTAGTGATTCGGCTGCTTTATTCATTCTAGCTTCAGTGTAACGCATAGCAGCAGGGGGGTCACCGTCCATAGAGCCAAAATTACCCTGCCCATCAATCAAGGGAAGACGCAAAGAGAAATCTTGAGCCATTCTGACCATAGAATCATAAATAGCACTATCCCCATGCGGGTGGTACTTACCCATGACATCACCAATTATACGGGCTGATTTTTTATAAGGTTTAGAGCTGTCATATCCACCTTCACGCATCGCATATAATATACGTCTGTGAACTGGTTTTAGACCATCTCGCACATCTGGTAAAGCACGAC
>JALTWL010000020.1 GCA_027047045.1 Micavibrio sp. | reverse complement strand
ACATCATCTTCACCAGTTGGGATAAGACTGCGTCTACCATTTTCATCATAGACAGCCTCTACCCTTTCAAATATCATACCAACTAATTTTCTATGTTTAACAACAAATTCTTTTGGTACATGATTTTCAAATATGGGAATACCCTCTGCCATTGCATCTTCTCTTTCCCACTCTGAGGCTTTCATATCTTTAAACGGGCTTCTAACGACAACTTTTACATCTTCACCGCCAAGCCTTCTTGCAGTTCTACAACAATCCATTGCAGTGTTACCACCACCAAGAACAAGTACTTTTTTGCCAATTTTATCAATATGCTCAAAGGCAACATTTGCAAGCCAATCTATACCTATATGTATGTTGTCTTTAGCTTCTTCTCTACCCTCTATTTGTAAATCTCTACCTTTAGGAGCGCCAGTACCAACAAAAATAGCATCAAAATCTTGCTCTAACATATCCTTCATTGAAGATATCCAAGTATCAAAATGGCACTCAACTCCCATATCAATTACATAACCTACCTCTTCGTCTAAAACTTCCTCTGGAAGTCTAAAAGCTGGGATTTGCGAGCGTATCATACCACCTGCGGCTTTTTGATTATCAAACATGACACATTCATAGCCAAGAGGCATCAGGTCACGCGCAACTGTCAGAGAAGTCGGCCCTGCGCCAATAAGCGCAATTCTCTTACCATTTTTTTGCTTTGGTATTTGCGGTAAATATTTTTTAAATTCTTCCTTATTGTCAGCAGCAACACGTTTTAGCCTGCAAATTGCAACTGATTTTTCTCCATCAGCAATACGACTTCTTCTACAAGCAGGCTCACAAGGTCTATCACAAACCCGCCCCAAAATACCTGGAAAAACATTAGATTGCCAATTTATTGCATAAGATTCTGTATATTTACCTTCTGCAATTTTTCTAATATATTCTGGCACAGGCGTGTGTGCAGGGCATGCATATTGACAATTTACTACTTTGTGAAAATGCTCATGGTCTTTTGTATTTGTAGGTTTCAATTTTAGCACTCCATAAATATCACTAGAGAGATAAATGCTAGAATATTTTAGCTATATTTGCAATTCAATAAAAACTTTATATTACTATTTATGCAGCAAGCGAAAATATAAATTGCCCATAAGTCATATTTTTTTCATTTAAAATCTTAACCAAAGCATCAAAAGCAGCCATCATACCTTCTTTTCTATTGCTGTATTTATTTTCAATATCAAGTAACATTTTATAGGTTGGAATAATAGCATTTTCTACCACATCTCTATTTGGCACTCTGCGACTTGAATGATATGCGATTATATTGCCATTTTCATCTAAAGAAGGGGTTACATGCGCAAAAACCCAATAGTGATTCCCATGCTTAGTTCTATTAACAACATAGGCAAATATTTCTTCTTTTTGTGATAAAGTATCCCACAAAAGTTTAAAAACACATCTTGGCATGTCTGGGTGTCTAATTATACTGTGAGGTTGTCCTAATAGTTCATCTTCGCTATATTCAGCAATATCTATAAAAACATCATTTGCATAGGTAATAATACCTTTTAAATCTGTTTTACTAACTATTAGCCTATTTTTATCAAAGAAAACTTCCTTGCCTGTAACTTGTGTATTATCTTGCATTTTTATCTCCTCTTAAAAATATTTAATTTATAATAATAATTATGCTGCGACCTCCTCTAATCCTGCTTTGGAATAATAAAAACCATTAGAAAATTCTTTTATATTTACTATTTCTTTTAACTTTTCTTTTGCCTCTTTATTTGAAATTTTTTGTTGTATTTTTTTATTAAATAAATCTATCACATCCATCATATTGCAACTATGCGGAGATAATCTAAAGTAACCAACCCCTATATTTTCTAACTCATCCAATTCATTTATTAAATTAAGATAAGAATAAGACAAAGTTTGAATACCGTTAATTGTTAAAAAATTATTGTTATCTATAGTTTTTAAAGCCATAGCGTCTTTATCTTCTTCACAAACAAATTGGCAATTAGCTTTAACTCGTCCATATGCTCTTGCATGATAACAACGCGCGGACAGGGCAAGAGGCATTCTCCCAAACACTTGAATTTCTATATTAGAGTTTAAATTGGCGGCAATTTCAGCCATTATTTCTATTGAATTTTTAGGCAATTCAACGGGCAAACAAAAATGAGTTGCTCCTTTTTTATATAAGAATTTTATAGCTTCCTCATTATATAAATTAAACAGCTGCCCAATTCTAAATTTTTTATCTTTAAGCATAAATAATGCCGATGCATCATTTACCTCTATTTCATTTTTTTTAAGAGAGCATATCTCTTTTACTGCTTTTATATCACTATTACCTGCCACCTCTGCAAGTGTAGAAAAAATAACTTTTTTGCCACTATCTTCTAATCTTTTTCTAATATCTTCAATATAAGGCTGAAAAAAAGGAGTTCGCTTTGAACATACAACCTCACCAAGGTAGACTGTATCAATATCTGTCTCATCTGCTATTTTATAGTAAAAATCACGTCTATCTTCAGCCTGCCAATGAAATAAAAGTGGTCCTAATGTTAATTTTGCACTCATTTTTAACTATCCTATATTTTTATCGCCAAGCTTTAGTTTTATATGCGCCTTGAGTTTCTTTATGCCCCTCTGTTAGGTCTATTAAATCCTGTAGGTCAGGCGTTTTACCTGCCATTATATCATCAACTGCATTTCTGTAGGCACTGACAACAGCACCGACATAAGCTTTACTTCTCTGCCTACCTTCAATTTTAAGAGAAGTAACACCAGCCGCCATAAGTTCTGGCAATAGTGATGATAGATTAAGGCTGACAGGTTCTTCAAAAGCGTAATATGGTGTGCTGTGCAAACGGCTTTTATAGCGTCCTTTACAAATTGTTGGATAGCCCGCTTTTTCATTACAAGAAAAACAGTCAATTGTACAATTGCCAAGTTTAGAGAACATATTGCCATTTTCATCTTCTTCATATCTAACATGACTTGCAGGTGAGCATACCCCGTCCATATTAGTGGAAATACCAGTTATATAATTTGTAAGACTACATCTTCCTTCTGCCATCATACCGATATTGCCAAATATAAAAGCCTCTATTTCGCAGGGAATGGCTTTATGTATAGAAGCAATCTCTCTGACCGTGAGTATGCGGGGTAAAACAACCCGCTTTATATTAAATTCTTGGCAGTAATATTTAATTGCCTCGGGTGAAGATGCCCCTGCTTGTACAGACAAATGCAAACGTTGCTTAGGATAATTCATAGTAGCATAGGCAGCGACTCCTATATCTGCTACAATTATTGCATCAATATTTAAATTAACTGCTGTATCTATTGCCTCTTGCCAAAGGTCAAATTTACCTGCAGGGGGGAAAGTATTTGCAGCAAGTAAAATTTTTGCCCCCTTGCTATGGGCAAATTCTACGGCCTCTTTCATTTCGTCCAAAGTAAAATTGAGCCCTGGAAAATTCCGAGCGTTAGTTGCATTTTGAAAACCACAGTAAACTGCATCTGCCCCTGCGTCAATTGCAACCCTAAGCGCTGCAGGAGTACCAGCGGGACAAACAAGCTCAGGTCTTATAAAATTGCTATTAGCATGTGTCATTTGCCGTTTAATCTTTCTCAATTTTTATATTGCGTAGCTGTCTTAGAAGAAAAACACCTGCCTTGCCATATATATTTGCAATTTCATCTGCAATACTGCAATCCAAATTATCAAGTGCATTTCTTAAGGTAACAACAGCCTCAGTATTGCCCTCAATTTTTAAATTACGAGTAAAAAATATTGCATCACCATCAATTTTACCATCAACCATATTTAAAAGCGTAAGCAAACTTCCAGTTATGCCAGCATCATATTTAAGCGCATCAGTATTTCTGTACGCACGCAACCTAAGTCTATTTGGGTTAGGCTCTAACAATAAAACAAAAGGCATATTGGTCGGGTTAATCATAAATTTTTTATTGGATACATTTCCCAAACGGCTAAAAACTTCAGGATATTTCCCCGCAATGTGATGTGCTATTCTTTTTAAGGCTGGTTGATATAAAAACAAAGGAACAGGCCGCAATATAAATTTTGGAATATTGCGTTTTTTTAGTTTAACAGGAACATTTTTTAACTTTTCTACTATCATGAGAGATAGTCTATAGCCATTAGATATTGTAAAAATTGACTGTGGTCAATTCTTTCCGCTTGAAAATGCTTTAATGCCCTCTGTGAATCTTTTTAGAGTTCCAGATATTTCGCCCTTACCCAACATGACCTCTATTAAAGAAAATCTATCAGTATCTGCATAGGCGATATCAACTGCATCGGCGAGCTCTTTTCTTGTTTTTACTCTATATCCCCGACCACCTAGAATATCAGCAAGCTTTGCATAGTTCCAATCTCCAAGTTGGCAGTAATTTTCTTTATCTTGAAAAGTACGCATCATCTCCCAACCATCATTGTTAAAAACAATTACGATAGGCTTTAGTCCATATCTTTTGCAATGTCCAAGCTCCATACCTGTCATTTGAAAAGCGCCATCACCCACAAGTATAACTGGTCTTCTGCCTGTGCTAAGCTCTAGCCCCATGCCAGCAGGCACCGCAAACCCCATAGTTACATAATAAGCAGAGGCAATTAAATGCGCACCATTTATATCCATTGCGGCAAACAGGCAATCCCCAACATCAGAAATTAAAGTCATAGGCTCATGCTTTTCAAATAGGTCATTTAGAACACGGCAAATATCATCTGTTACAAGTTTTTTGTTATCTGCCACTAAATTTTTAGGATATGAATATTCGGGAAAAGAAATATTTTCCCGTAGTGGCTCTGCCATATCTAAAAGCACATCTATTAAATCACCAAGCGGAATTTCTGGATAAGAATAATGTCCAAAATTTACCTGTCCATCTGAGGCATTGACAACTTTTCTCATATCAATTCGCCTTTTAGAAATACCAAAATTAGTATCTGCCAAAATCACCCCAAGCATTAAGATAGCATCTGCATCTTCTACATAATTTGTTATATATTCCTCCCCCGCAAGCCCAAGATATGTTCCCATAAAAGGGCAATCTTGTTTAGTCAAAAGCCCCCGCCCCATAAAAGTCGTAGCAACTGGAATTGACAATTTTTTAGCAAGTTTGGCAATTTTATCTTCTAGCTTGTATCTTCTAGCCTCTACCCCAACTATTAAAACTGGTTGTTTTGCTTTTTGCAGTTTCCTTAAAATAGCCTTTGCGCTTTCTGTAACAGCTTCAATATTTACAGCTTTTCTTTTTAAAATAGGAGCTTTTTTACATTCTATGTCAACCATATTGCGGGGTAGCTCTATATAAACTGGTCGGCTTTCTTCTTTACATATTTTTAGAACTCTTGCGATTTCTTCGGCAGCTATTTTTTCATCATTAAGTATTAACTGCGCGCAAGTAATTTCTTTAAAAACATTAAATTGCGAATCTAGAGTTTTTGCTTGATGATGTAGCAAATATCCTGCTTTGTCTTCTTCTGTGCCAGGAGCGCCAGAAATAATTACAACCGGACTTTTCTCAGCATATGCACAAGCAATAGCGTTAACAGAGTTAAAAGCCCCCGCCCCATAAGTTACAACCGCAACCCCAAGTCCCGTGTGGTATCTAGAGGCAGAATCAGCTGCAAAACCAACCGCAGGTTCATGACTAAATGTATAAAAAGGCAGTATATTTGTATCTTCCATTATCTTAAAAAAAGGAATAACAAAATCGCCAGGTATTCCAAATATTTCTCTTGCGCCATAATCTTTTAGGGCTGTAAGTAGAACCTCACCAAGTTTCATCTTTGACCTCCAGATATTTTTTCTATATAACTTAGAAAAAATAATAATATAACTTGCGGTAAAAATATATGAATAATATCTCTTTTTTAGCCAGAGGCTTTAGACCATTCTTTTTTGTTGGAGCTTTATTTTCATTTTTAATGATTTTTATTTGGGGACTAGAATATGCAGGCTATGTATCCATGCCCAATTTTATAGAAAATAAAATTTTTTGGCATGCCCATGAAATGGTTTTTGGCTATGCTGTAGCAATTATCGCAGGTTTTTTACTAACAGCTGTTGCAAATTGGACGGGAGGCGCGCCCGTTAGACAATATCATTTATTGGCATTAGTAATTTTATGGACGCTTGGTAGAATTTTCTTTAGTTTTCAAATAAATGTTCCTAATATATTAAGTTATATTTTAATTTTATCTTTTATTCCTGCACTTGCTTTAAGTCTTGCTATTCCCCTTTTAAAATCGTGGAACAAGCGAAATTTAATTTTTTTAATACTACTTTTCACCCTATTTGCACTTGATTGTTGGGCAATAATGACAGGGGAGCTAAAACCCATTTATTTAGCTATTTTTATAATAATAATAATGATTTCCCTAATAGGTGGCAGAATTATCCCAGCCTTTACAGTCGCAGGACTTAGACGCAAAGGAATAGAAATATACCAAAAAGACCAACCCAAAACAGATATATTTGCAATTTTATCTCTAATATTGGTTTTTATAGCATTTGCCTTAGAAATTAAAATTGCAATTACAACTACCGCTGTTATTTCCGCTATAATTCATATAGTTAGAATAAAAAATTACCACACTGCTTTAGCTTTTAAAGAGCCAATGCTTTGGATATTGCATCTTGGTTTTATCTGGTTAATTCTTGGACTGTTAATGTTGGCTTTATATGGGCTAAACTTCATTAGTCTTTCTCTTGCAATACATAGCCTAACCGCAGGCGCAATAAGCACGATGATAATTGGTATGATATGTAGAGTTGCTATGGGACATACAGGTAGAGAAATAAAAGCAAATCTAGCCACTATTGTAATTTTTATTTTAATTCAATTAGCTGCAATAATTCGGGTATTTTTACCGGCTGTAATGCCTGAATTTAACATTCAATTTATTACTATATCTGCATTTATCTGGGCTTTTTGTTATTTTGTATATTTGCTAAATTATAGCCATATGTTATTTTTACCACGCCCAGATGGTCGTCCAGCATAAATATCCTCGCACTATTTTACTTGACAAATACCACTATCCCGTTTAACATATAACTATTCCAAGTAATTAAGTATGGTATTTAATATGAAGCAAATATTCAGTTTTAATGAACATACCGCCCAGTTTTTTCAAGACTTTCCAGAAAAATTTGGTAAAGTATTTTTTATTGATGCTGATAATTGTCAAAATCTTGCCGAGCTTGAAGAACAATATCCTGATATAGTAGATGCCATCGATAC
>JALTWL010000019.1 GCA_027047045.1 Micavibrio sp. | reverse complement strand
TGAAGCATCACAGAATTACAGGATGGTCAGCTGAATCCGGGGGATTCTGCAAGCACATAGAGTTTGAGAAAATTGAAGAAGAGGTTGTTTTTCCGAGATGGATATGATATTTTTTATTTTTCCATTTTTTTGTAGAATATGGGGGCGGGGCACGCATTCTTCCTTGGGTTTCTCTATAGAGTTTTGGCTTTTCCCCGCCCTTATCTATTTGGAAATTTTAACATGATTAAAGAGACAAACAAGAAGGAAGAATAGAGTTTATTGTTGTAGGAATTTTTTTTATTTTTTGGATTATGTAATCTATCAAAGCTTGCAATAATCTTATAATTAAAATTTCAAACATTGTTTCGGCAGTTTCACCTATATTCATCCTTCCCACCACAATATTTACGAAAAATTAACGTCAAAGCAGGAAGAAAATAGAGTTTATGTTCACTTTTAAAAAATTTTTGTAATTTTTAAAATTATAAAATAGTCATTCACATAAACTTTAGTGTATTCTCACAGTTGCGAAATTCAGCGTTCTTTGAAAGATAGAATATTAAGAAAATAAAGCTGTAACTATAACAATTAACAGAAGCACTCCCACGAACCAAACAAACGCTATTCCAAACCAGAAGATTAGCTTTAAAATATCGTTTTTATCAACATCTTCTTTCAAGTATTGATATGAAAATGCAAGAAAACCGGAAATAATAACCAACAGCGATAAAAATACGTTGTTTTTTCCGGAGAGAGCATCTTGGAGCATTAAAGCTCCCATTAAAGCTGAAAGAATGCCAAGAAACATTGTAACAGTATAAAATATCTCTTTTAATATTTTCCTCATTTTCTCTCACCCTTTATCAAGTAGTCTTCCGCTCTTTCTACTCTTCTATTTAAATTTTTATATATTTCCATTAGTGCGTTTATATCTTTCTTTATCCCGATTACTTCTTTTTCCAACTTATTAATTTTTGTTGTCAGCTCCTTTTCCATTTTGTTTAAATGTTTCTGAATATACATGTCTATAAGCTTCGATAAAGAAGTTATAATCATGCTTAGCATTGATAGATAGAAGATATACTCCTTTATCATGGTAAGTATCTGTCCAATAACCGAATTTTCCATGCATTATAATTTACTATATACCTTTTAAATTAATTTCCTCACAGCTGTGAGGATAAGATTAAAAAACAGATGGTGCTAAAGAGCTATACATGGAAGCTGTTGATGTTTATATTATTAGATTATGTTAGAATAAGATCAAGATGGAATTGAAACGATGAAGAGTTTGCATAGTATCTAAAAAAGTTCATCAATAAGTTTCTTTTTTGAACAGCCGTCCAGCTTGTAGCTCTCTTTCTCCGTATCAACGATGATCACGGTTTTTCCTTTTTCCGCAAGGATGAAGGCTTCATCCA
>JALTWL010000018.1 GCA_027047045.1 Micavibrio sp. | reverse complement strand
TTCTACGAAGACGTGCCCAGCCTGCAAACAGACCTGGACGAGTGGTTACATTTCTACAACCACGATCGCCCTCACCTGGGCTACCGGAACCAGGGCCGGACACCGTACGAGACAGTGGCGCAATTTGCTTGCGAAAGTGTTCGAAAATAAGGTTAATATTATATTTTTAGTGGGTATGCAATATCGAAATTCATACAGCAACCATAATTTTTTCATGATTTAGAACTTTTGCATGGAGGTATAATGAAAATATCCGTAGTTATGGCCACATATAATGGGGAAAATCATATAAATGATCAATTAAAAAGCATTGAAACACAAACAACCCCTCCAGATGAAGTGATAATTTCCGACGATGCATCCACAGATTCAACCAAAACTATCATAAAAAAATTTATTAAAAATTCTGAATTAAATATAATATTTTTAGAAAATAAAAAAAATTTAGGCTATAAAGAAAATTTCAACCTCGCTCTTACGCGCTCTTCAGGTGATATTATATTTTTATGCGATCAAGATGATATTTGGCACAAAAAAAAAATAGAAACAACCATAGAATATTGCAAAAGCAAATATGCATTATTATATATCCACGACGTTGAGCTTATTGATGACAAAAATAACTCTTACGGCATAACCAGATTACAGCAAATTAATGGTTCAGGATTTAACAAACATAATTATGTGCTAGGAAGCGCCACAGCTATACGACGCGAACTCCTTCAGCTTGCTTTGCCCATACCACCAAAATATTCATCGCACGACAAATGGTTGTCTGATATTGCTACTATTTTAGAAAAAAAATTAATAATTCCAGAAGTTTTAGGTTTTTACAGAAGGCACTCAAACAATGTTTCCGACAGCTTTCTTAATAAAGCAAGAAAATTGAGGAAGATAGATTTATTGGCATATAGGGTAAAAAGGATGAAATATAGTGATAATTATTTTAATTCAAATTTAATTGATGCACAAACTGGAAAAAATTTTTTTTATAAAAAACTACTACATATACAAAATAATAAAAAAATAACTTCTGAAGAAATTTTAAATATCAAAAAATTATATATACATTATTCTAATCAAAAAGAAATATTTGAAAAACGGAACGATTACAGACGTATGTCCAAAATTAGCAAATTAATGTTATTACCAGCAGAACTTTGCCGACCCCATAGAAAAAGCATCAAGGGAATACGTGATTTGGTCGAAGACATTCTTGCCAGCAAATAGGTTGGATTTGGCTGGCCCTCCGAATAAAAGCTGGACTGAGAACCGCTCCCGGCTGAGCTATAGTCAAATCTGGTGTATAAAGGCTTCATCAGGCGGCGTTCCTACGGTTGTCGGTTTCGGTGCTCACTTCGATGCCGTCTTTGAATTCCACTCCGTCGATGACCTTGGCCAGGTGGGCGAA
>JALTWL010000017.1 GCA_027047045.1 Micavibrio sp. | reverse complement strand
CACGTCCAACCTTACCAAATACGCTTTTGACTTCGGGAAGTGTTTTTATCAATCTATCTGATTGTTGTAAAACTTCTTGTGCTTTACCAATAGAAATTCCAGGAAATGCGCTTGGCATATAAAGCAAATCACCCTCATTTAGCTCTGGCATAAATTCATTTCCTAATTTAGACCAAGGATAAGCAATACTAAGTCCAACGACTATTCCTGCTATAATTACTAATTTAGGAAAATGTATTGCCGCATTTAAAAATGGCTTATAAATAAATATCAAAAATTTATTTATTGGATTTTTATGCTCTGGCACAATATGCCCTCTAATAAAATAGCCAATCAATACTGGTATTAGGGTAATGGATAAAAACGCCGCCCCTGCCATAGCATAAGTTTTTGTATAGGCAAGTGGTGCAAACATTCTTCCTTCTTGTGCTTGCAAAGTAAATACTGGTAAAAAGCTAAGAGTAATTATGAGTAGAGCAAAAAATAATGCTGGTCCAACCTCTTTGCATGATTCCATAACAATTAGCCATCTATTTTCCTTGGTAATTTTACTTCGCTCCATATGTTTGTGAAAATTTTCTATCATAACTATTGTTGCATCAACCATAGCGCCAATAGCAATTGCAATACCACCAAGTGACATAATATTTGCGTTAATGCCTTGCATATGCATAATTATAAAAGCAATTAAAATACCAATTGGTAAACTAAGTGCAGCAACAATTGCCGACCTAAAATGAAATAGAAATATTCCACAAATCAACGCAACGACTATAAATTCTTCTATCAATTTAACTGTGAGAGTTTCAATTGCCCTTTTTATAAGAGAAGACCTGTCGTAAGTCGGGACAATTTCAACCCCATCAGGTAGGCTTTTCTTTAAAATTTCAAGTCTTTCTTTTACCAAATCAATTGTTTTAAGAGCATTTTCACCCCAACGCATAATAACGGCCGCCCCCACGACTTCACCTTCACCATCAAGTTCTGCTATTCCACGTCGCATTTGTGGACCTAAGTTAATATCAGCAATATCACCAAGTAAAATTGGAGTACCATTTGCAGTTACACCAAGTGGGATAGTTTCTAAATCTTCTATAGATTTTATATATCCACCAGAACGAACCATATACTCAGCCTCACCCATTTCAATAACTGAGCCACCAACTTCCATATTGGCATTTTTAATCGCCATTCTAATTTTCTCTAGTGGTATTTTATAAGCGCGCAATTTGTTAGGATGTACAACCACTTGATATTGCTTTACCATACCGCCAATTGTTGCAACCTCGGATACGCCCGGCACTGTTTGTAGTTCAAATTTTAAGAACCAATCTTGCAGGCTTCTAAGTTGTGACAAATCATGCTTTCCAGTCTTATCAACTAACGCATATTCATATACCCAGCCAACACCTGTGGCATCTGGGC
>JALTWL010000016.1 GCA_027047045.1 Micavibrio sp. | reverse complement strand
CAAAATACTCTACAAGTACATTCATTTCTTCAAAATTCCAGATTAAAAGCTTTTACAGAGAGAATAAATTTAACAGTAAAAAAAGACTCTAATAAAAGAGTTTGTCTATATTGTCAAGATACAGACTCCTATTGTAAAAGTATTTATCCTAGTTATATACAGTGTTTAAATCTTACGAGAGATGTAAATTTTAATGTAGATTCTATAGACATATCAAAATATGGATATTTTGAACAAAGAGGCTCTATATTTATTGAAGATAATTATAATTTATCTAAATTTAATTGTGTAGCAGTTTCCTTAATTAAAGTTAGACTAGGTAAACAAAATGGTGCAGACTGCCAAAACTTGTGAAAAAGGGTTTACACTTATAGAAGTTTTAGTAGCTATTGTTATTTTATCTTTTATTTCAATAGCGTCTTTTTCATTTATGACCAATGCATATGAAAATGAAACAAGATCTATTGCTAGAATAAAAGCACTACAATTAGCTTTTTCTTGTAGTGAATATTTACAAAGTTTAGATTTTGATGCAATTTCAGAAAATTCATGTGATTTTCTAGAAGTTGATAATACTTTTAGAAAATTTAATATAAGTTTTAATATAAATATCTTGCAAAAAGATGTAATTCCAAATGAAGTTAAACTTGTTGATGTTATTGTTAAGTGGAATTTGTATGGAAAAAATAATGAGTATGTACTTAAAATGTTAGTAAATAATGATGTTTAAACGAAAGATTCAAAAAGGCTTTACTATAATAGAGTTATTAACTGTATTAGCAATTATTGGAATTTTATCTTTGGTTATTTTAACCCTTTTCCAAACTATTTTGAAAGGTTTTGATAAAGAGTATAGAAGGTTAGTTTCCCATTTAGAATTTTCTTCTGCTTTGGAATTAATGAGAGCAGACTTAAATCATGCTGGTTATGGAATAGCTAAAGATTTAGGGATACAAGTTGTGGAATGGGATGGTACAAATAACACTTTAATTATTCGTAGTACCATAGATATAACCAATAAAAAAACTAGAGGTTGGCTTTTTGTCGATTGTACTAGTAATAGTAATACTTTTAATGTTAAATTAGATGATAGAGAAGAAAAAACTCCAAATCAAGACTTAGTCTTTACTGATATAAATAGAAATTTTGTAGCAAATGGAAAGTATGGGAAATGTCCAGAACCTACCATATTGGTAGCATTTCCTGTTGATAAAAATCATACAAATTGCAATGGGCAATATTGTTATGAAATAAAATATAGATTTTCTGAAAATTCAGATATAGAATGTGGTCAAGGAAATTATAGATTAACTCGTGCAATTAATAGTTCAAAAGGGGAAAGTATAATTAGTTGTTTAAAAAATCCTCAGATAAATATTGATAATGATAATAAAAAGATTTTTATATCTATGGATGTTTTAGAAGTAT
>JALTWL010000015.1 GCA_027047045.1 Micavibrio sp. | reverse complement strand
TTTCGAAGCATCTGCTAGCAATGTAAGTAAAGCCCATTTTTTACCTGCAATACGCAGCATATTCGTCGCACCAATATTGCCAGAGCCCTGCGTTCTTATATCACCATGCCCTGCCATTTTTCCGAATATAAGACCAAAAGGAATACTGCCAGACAAATAGCCGACTAATAAATAGATAAATACAAAAAATATTTCCAATTCACACATATAAACTAAATAACTCCAATCTATTTCAGTATCTCCATATTTGCTATTACCTATAAAAGAAGCTTTTCTAAGCACGCCATACGAACAGCAACGCCTGCTTCTACTTGGCGTAGAATTAGGGTTCTTCCCTTATCATCGGCAACATCATCGGCAATTTCTATTCCACGATTTAGTGGCCCTGGGTGCATAACAATGGCATCTTTTGCGCATCTATTTAACCTATTTTTGGTAAGTCCATAAAGCTCAGCATAAGCTCTTTCGTTAAACCAGATATTGTCTGCCATTCTTTCTTTTTGTACCCGCAGTAACATAATAACATCAGCATCTTTTATACCTGTATCCATATTTGTTTGTAGCTCTACCCCTTCAACATCATTGGGAAGTAAAGGCTCAGGCCCAATTAAGCGAATATTTACCCCAAATTTTTTAAATAAACTTATATTAGAGCCAGCAACTCTGCTGTGTTTTACATCGCCACATATGGCAACAGTCATATCTTTCCAGTCTTTTCTGTATCTCTTTAAAGCTAAAGCATCAAGTAATGCTTGGGTTGGGTGGGCTTTTGTTCCATTGCCAGCATTTATTACAGGACAAGATATATTGTTTTTTGCAAGCTCTGGCATATTTTCATTTTTTGCCCTAACTACAAAAATATCAGCATGCATCATATCTAGTGTTTGTAGGGTATCTGTGATTGTTTCTCCTTTTTTAAGAGAAGATGTATCGCTGTTAAAATTAACTACAGATGCCCCAAGTCTAATTGCTCCCATTTCAAAAGATACACGGGTTCTAGTAGAATTTTCAAAAAAAACGTTAAGCAGTATTTTTCCCTTTAAAGTTGGTTTAATATCTTGTTTTGTTTGAATTTTATTTAAGTAAAAGTCAGCCCTGTCTAAAATATCTAAAATTTCTGCTTGTGTTAGTTCTGCAATAGAAAGAATATTTTTCATATTTAAAAAGTCCTTTTAAATTTATACTTTATTCCACCAATCACCATATGTATAAAAGAATACGACAAGAGTTGCAATACAAAGCCCAACCCCAGCAGGAATATTTATATGGCTTAATTTTGGTACTTTGACTTTTTTGTCTAATTTTGCTTTTTGGCTTAAATTATATTTTAAAATAGTTCCGTGTAAAACGCCAATTACCCCGCCTAAAATAAAAACTAACATAACATTTGGTAAACCTAACCATAGCCCGACAGCGCCCATAAGTTTTACATCGCCAAGCCCAACACTGTCTTCTAATTTTAAAAAATAGTTTCCAGCAATTCTAATTACAAACAAAAGCCCAAAGCCTGCTAACATTCCATAGATTGTCTCTTTTAGGCTTAAAAGCTCCCAATTTGTAAAAAAGTGAAATAAAATTCCTAAAATAGCAAGAGGAAGAACCAACCTATTCGGTAAAATATAAAATTTATTATCAATAAACGCCAATGCAATAAGCAAGATAATAAATAAAATAAAACAGCTCCAAGCTAAATAAAATTCAATCATTTAAAATCCTTAAATTTTTAAATCCATAACAACTGGGGCGTGGTCACTTGGTTTTTTCCATGCTCTTGCTTCTTTTAGAACTTCACAAGAATTAAGTTTAGTTTTTAAAGTTTCAGTTACCCAAATATGGTCTAAACGTCGCCCCCTGTCAGATTTTTTCCAATCACGCGCACGGTAGCTCCACCATGAATATAGCTTTTTATCAGCCGATGTGAAATATCTCATAGAATCAACCCAGTTCATTGATGAATAAAATTTATCAAATCTTTCAACTTCCATAGGCGTGTGTGATACAGTATTTATCATTTGTTTGTGTGACCAAACGTCATTTTCTAGTGGAGCTATATTCATATCTCCAAGCGCAATTATAGGCTCTTTGTGGCTAAAATTTTGGGGAAACCAAGAGCTAAGCTCATCAACAAAATCTAGCTTATGTTGAAATTTATCATTTATGTCTGGGTCTGGTTCATATCCACCTGCGGGTATGTATAAATTATGAAGATTTATTTTATGACCATTGATATCTAAGTCCACAGATATATGCCGACAATCTTGCTTGTTACATCTTTTATGTATTTTTTTATTGAAAATTGGCAATTTAGATAAAATCGCAACCCCATTATAGCTTTTCATACCATTAAAAAAAACATGATTAAATCCCATATCTTTCACAGCTTGCAGGGGAAATTTCTCATCAGGTGTTTTTGTTTCTTGTAAGCATATGATATCAGCATTTGTTTGTTTTGCTAATTTGCTAAGCAAATTTATTCTTGCTCTAATTGAATTTATGTTCCAAGTTATGATGCGCATGATGTTCTTTTTTTCTTGTAATTATCTTACAACAATCATATATTATCTATATAGAAAATAACAAGAATAATGATGAATGTCTAAGAAACTATTTGATATATTTAAGAAATTCACTATCAATGGTCAAGATGGTGAAGGGCGTACTAGGTTGTATAGGGCGGCAAAACTTGGTAATATCCAAGATGTTAAGCGTCTGTTGGCTGCGGGCGCTGACCCTAATATCCAAACTAACAAAGGGCTTGCTCCTTTGCACCAAGCTGTTTATTGGGGGGAGGTTAGAATTGTCAAAGAGCTAATAAAATATGGCGCAGATGTAAATATTGACAATGGTAAGGGTTGGACACCTTTGCATAGTGTGGCAATGTCGGCTGGACTTCCTAGACGAAAAAAAATAATAAAAATACTGTTAGATGCTGGCGCAGATAATGACAAAGAAGATATTTATGGTTGGTCACCTAAGGATTATATGCAACTTTGGATAAAACATGATAAAGAGAATTTAAAAAAGCTAAAAAATGTTATGGACGATAAGGTTTTTTTAGACGATGTACAGCAGCCAGATATTAAAAAGATAGGTCTTAAAAAAGACAGGCCAGAGCCTCCCTCTCACCATGTGGAGGATACTGCCAAATCCAAAAAAAACAATAAGAATTCTGGACCAAAATTATAAAATAGATGAATAGAGAGTTAAAATCAGAATTGCTTATGCCTGCGGGGTCTTTAGAGAGGCTAAAGACTGCTATTTTATATGGTGCTGATGCCGTTTATCTTGGAACGCCTGATATGTCACTTCGCACTAAATCTTCATTTACTTTAGAAGAAGTGGTTGAGGGAATAGAATTTGCTCACAAGCATGGTAAAAAAGTCTACCTAACGCTTAATTTATTTACTCATAATAAAGATATTCCAAAACTTGATGAATATATAAAAACTATACGCAAAGTAAAACCAGATGGGCTGATAATTGCAGACCCTGGAGTTTTTCAATATGTCAAAAAGCATGCGCCAGAATTAGAATTGCACATATCAACACAGGCAAATATATGTTCTTGGCTGTCAGTTGAATTTTGGAAAGAAATGGGGGCATCACTTTGTGTTCTTGCCCGCGAAGTTACATTTGATGAGTTAAAAGAAATAAGGCAGAAATGTTCAAATATAAAGCTTGAAACATTCGTGCATGGGGCTATGTGTATGACTTATTCAGGGCGCTGTCTTTTATCTAACTTTATGGCAGAGCGGGGGGCAAATCAGGGCAATTGCGCCAATTCTTGCCGTTGGAATTATAAATTACATATAAGGCTAAAAGATGGCACAAAAACAGAAATAAATTTAAATGAGAAAAACCAAGAATTATTTGATTTTTTCCTTGAGGAAGGCTACAGAGCTGGAGAATTTTTACCCTTCGTTGAAGATGAAAGAGGTTCATATATCCTAAATGCAAAAGATTTATGCCTAATGCCTAAGCTGGACAAATATTTGGAGCTTGGCATAGATTCGCTTAAAGTTGAGGGCAGAAACAAAAGCATATATTACGTCGCAATTGTTGCAAAAGCCTACAGAATGGCAATGGATGATTGGGTAAAAGACCCAGATAATTGGTCACCAAAGACATATATGCAAGAATTAGAAACAGTACCTAACCGTGGTTATTCTCTTGCTTTTCATGATGGGAGGCTAACTAATTATGCTCATAATTATGAAGAAGGACGCTCACTTGCGGAATGGGAATTTGCAGGCACTATTTATGAAATAACTAGTGATGCTTTTATAATATCAGTTAAAAATCGCATTGAGGCAGGTGATGTTTTGGAATTTATACCACCAAAATATAAAAATACTATATTGCTTAGAATTTATGAATTTGAAAATGCTAAAAATGGCAAAATTACTAAAAGTGTTCATGCGGGGCAAAAACCACTAATAAAAATACCATTTAGTTTATTTGACCACGAAGATGACATAGAAAAATTAAAAGAAATGCTACCACCGATGTCTATTATTAGAAAAGAACGTCCAATGACAGAAGAAGAATGGAATAGAGTAAAGTTAGACAAAGAAGCTCTAAAAATAGAGCTTAATTCTGGTAGTTGGGATAAATATACAGAAAAAAGAGAAAAATTGGTAAATGCAATTAAAGAGGCTTTACCAGAGAGAAGATTAAAAACTCCTCGTTTTGGAATTGAGGGTTGCTGTGGCAAAGGTTGCAATGGTTGTTTGATTTTTTGGAACGACCCCGCATATGCAAAAGCAAGAAAATTGCTTGCTCAAAAAAAGCAAGGTGAGATGTTGGAACAAGATATGATTGTAAAATAGATGATTGGGAGTAGCCAAATTTTATAGAAAAAATTTAAGAGGCTACTCTCCCGAAAGGCTTATAATTTACTAATTAAATACAATATTTTATTGTAAATAATTAGTGATGATGACCAATTTTCCCATCTTTGAACAGATAATCTTTTAATTCTTTATCCATTATATTGTCTTGTCTTCTAATCCATTCAAGTAGCATTGCAGCATGTTCTTTTTCTTCATCACGGTTATGGGTTAATATTTCCCTTAATTCCTCGTCTTCACATACTTCTAATCTTTGATTATACCAATCTACAGCCTCTAATTCTTCCATTAAAGATTTGATAGCTTTGTGCATATCTCTTGTTTTACCAGATAATTTTTCAAATGGCTCATGATACTCTGTCATTGTATTTCTCCTTATTTTTACTAGAATATTATTCGCAAGTAACATACGAGTTGCTACATTAGATACCAAGCTCTATCTATAGTAAAGTATTTTTAAAAACATGTCTTATAATGAGATACGATTACGTTAGTTTTATTGTATAGACAGTTAGAAAATAGTTTATTTTCCCCTTTTAAATTTACGGAACATACCACCCAATTTTTTCTTAGCATTCTTAACAGTTTCTTCTGCAGTATCTATGGCTTTGTCTTTGGCAGAGCTTAAGCCTTGTTTTATTTTTTCTTTGCTTTCATCGGTAACTGTTTTATCCCAAGCCTCTTTTACTTTGATAGTATTTAGTAAAGTCGAGCTAGTTTTGTTAAGTTTAGGTTTTTGAGGATTATTATCATTATTTAAATCTGGTTGAGATTTTTTACGCTCTTTTTTATTTTCTTTCCAAGTTTTTTTAATATGCTTTGCCTTTTCAACGATATGTTTTGCCATTAAATATTTACCAATATCTGGGGCGTGATACTTAATTTTTGGTATTTCATTTTTTGTTTTAAAAATACTGCCAATTGTGGCAATTATCCCAATAGAGCCAGCAATAGATAATGTCATAGTAGAAATAGCGCCAAAAGCAAACATGGCTAAGGGAGCTACTATACCAGCCAACACAGATATAACCCCAACAGTTGCAGCAACTAAAGCTGTTTTTATGGGGCGTGCCGCGCCTTCTGTTTTTCTTATTGATTCGGGGAGATTCCTGATTATAAATTGGTCAGATGGGAAATTATCGGCTGATACATTGATATTTTTGGACTTAAGCGCCCTTTTCATTATAAAATAAGTATCTTTACTAGCCTTTTTATCTGTATCAGTTTTTATTGTCTTAGCCATTTATTTTTCCATTTTTATCATTTTTTATATTACATAATATATGTCATTCTTTTATTTTTTGCAAGACTTATTATTGCTATTTTTTGTAATTTTCATGGTTTGAGAATTATCATTAACGGCTTTTTTATTTAATTTAGATTCTTGCTGAAATTTATTTTTTACTGTGGCTGTTTTGCTAGAGGCAGAAATTTGCTTTTTAACAGTTATATTTTGTCCCATTTTTGTTTCTTGAGCTAATTTTTTTCTATTTTCTCTACCTTCTTTAAGTGAGGATAAAATTCCCTTCATAGCCTCATGTATCATGTATATACCAAGCCCGACAGAGGCAATGGTATAAGCAGCAATTGCAACAGGCATAAAAAACGGTATCATGACTATTTGAGTGGTCAGTAAAATACCCCCCATTATAGCAATACCAGCAACAGAATTTTTAATAGTTAAGCTATCAAGTAAATTATCACTTTCACGCATAAATTCGGTAAATTTTTTCCAAGGACCAGAATTTGCCATAGCGCGCACAGGTGAGCTATTTGCAATTTGTTTTAAAGGCCATTTTTTAAGTAACATATTTTGAAATGCAAGTCTAACATCAGCAAGTGATATATTATCATTTTTAAGGTCAGCAGTCTTTTTAGCTGCTTCATTATTAAAATTATTTTTAACTTTTTTATTGATGTTTTTAAGAGAATTCCAAAGCCCAACTGCGCCATAACCAACACTAAATAGTGCCAGCGACATTAAAACGCCAGAGGTGGCAACTATTGATGCACCAATTAAAAATGGCATACTTAAAATTGTAGGAACTAACAAAATACCAGTGGTAATAATACCAATACCACCTTTTAGAACTACCATTTGTTTCCAAACTTTGTGGTCGGCCCACATTTCTTTAGCATATTGCCATGCAAGAAAACGCATGCCTTTTTTATTTTTTTTGGAAACAGAGATATCCTCTGACTGGGATTTATAATTACCTCCGTCAGTATCATTTAGTATTTTGCTTTTATAGTTTTTGTTTGTATAATTGGCCATATAATTTAATTATTTGGTTTTTAGTTAAGCAATAGCCCTAAATTACCTTAACCTGTAAAGGTTATAACAAATTTTATAAAATCGCAAATAAGATTTTATAATTTAATAAAAAAACATAAGTAGTTGTACGATAATTTCATGGATATGTAAAGAAGTTACTTGGATTTATTTATTTTTCGCCAATTTTTAACATTGTTATTGTGTTCTTTTAAGCTTTTAGCGAATTTATGTCCACCGCTACCATCTGCAACAAAATATAAAAAATCATGTTTTTCGGGATTAAGCGTAGCTTTAATACTTGCTAAACTGGGGCTACATATCGGAGCTGGAGGAAGACCAACTATATAGTAAGTGTTAAATTTGTGTTTTATTTTTAAGTCTTTGAAATATAATTTGCGGTTTAAGTCTATTTTTCCACCATCTGTCAAAGCGTAAATAACCGTTGGGTCTGTTTGTAGTTTCATACCACGCTTTAAGCGATTTACAAATACGCCTGCAACACGTCTTCTTTCAGATGGAATGGCAGTTTCTTTTTCAATGATAGAGGCAAGGGTTAAAAGTTCTTCTTTGTTTTTAATGAGTGTTTTTTTACTTTTATTGTTCCACTCCCTATCTAGTATTTTTTGCATTTTTATTTGCATTCTTTGAATTAGTTCATTTCTAGTTGTTCCTTTGGAAAAATAATAAGTTTCAGGAAATAAATAGCCCTCTTTGGGTTTTATTGTAATTTTACCAGTTAGATTTTTATCATTATTTATAATTTCCATTATTTGATAAATATTCAATCCTTCTGGAATTGTAATTGAATATTGATACTGTTTTCCAGTGATAATAATTTTTATTATTTGATTTATGCTAGATTTTGCAGGAATTAAAAATTCTCCTGATTGTAGCTTTTTATCTACCCTCATTATTTTTGTTCCAGCTAAGAAAAGCCAGTCATTACCAATTAAATTTTGTTTTTGCAAATTTTTAGCTATATGGCGAACGCTACTACCTTTTTCAATTGTAAATAATGTGTCTTTTGTAAAAGTTCCTTCTTTATTTAGCTCTGTTTGTAGCCACAAGAAACCCAAAATAATTACAGCAATACCCACAATTATTAGAGAAAACAGCCCTAAAATAATATTTTTCATCAATATATCATATATCTTTTATTACTAAAGAAGCGTTAGTTCCACCAAAACCAAAAGAATTAGAAATTGCAATATTTATATTCTTTTCTTGAGCTGTTTTAGGAACAAGATTTACCCCCAAACAGCCCTCCGATGGATTTTCTAGGTTAAGAGTGGGAGGAATTATACCTGTTTTAATTGCTTTTATTGTATAGATAGCCTCAACTGCCCCAGCTGCACCTAACAGATGCCCAATTGCTGACTTGGTAGATGACATAGCTAGCTTGTCAATATCAGCACCGAATAGTCTTTTAACCGCACCAACTTCTATATCATCACCTAAAGGAGTAGATGTGCCATGGGCATTAACATAGGTAACATCAGAAGTTGAAATACCAGCTCTTTTAAGTGCAGCTAGCATAGCTTGATAGCCACCTTCCCCATTTTCAGCAGGTGATGTTATATGATATGCATCACCGGACATGCCATAACCTATTATTTCACCATAAATTTTAGCATTTCTTGCTTTTGCATGTTCTAATTCTTCTAGCACTAGTATGCCTGCGCCTTCCCCAATTACAAAGCCATCTCTATCTTTGTCAAATGGTCTAGATGCTTTTTGTGGATTGTCATTATATCCAGTAGAAAGTGCCCGTGCAGCGGCAAAACCAGCCACCCCTAAACGACAAATAGCAGCCTCTGCCCCGCCGGCTATCATAATATCTGCATCATCTGTCATGATTATTCTAGCCGCGTCCCCAATTGCATGAGTTCCAGTTGCACATGCAGTTACAACAGAATGATTAGGCCCTCTAAAACCATATTTAATGGATAGTTGCCCTGATATTAAATTTATAAGTGCAGATGGGATAAAAAAGGGCGATATGCGTCTTGGCCCTTTATTTTCTAGAATTAGAGCGTTATCATTTATTTGACTAAGCCCCCCAATCCCAGAGCCAATTAAAACACCTGTTCTTTGTTCTTTCTTAGCAGTATTTGCCTCCCAACCACTGTCTTTTATGGCCTCATCAGCGGCAATTAAGCCAAAATGAATAAATTTATCCATTTTTCTTTGCTCTTTTGGGGAAATAAAATCAGCAATATTAACAGCGCCTTTGGGAGCATTTTCCCATGAGGTGAGGGGAACTTCCCCTGCAATTTGTGAGGAAATATCAGATGCATCAAAGCTTTTAATGGAGCGAATCCCAGAATTTCCAGCAGTGATTTGTTCCCAGTTGTGCGCAACACCAAGCCCAAACGGAGTTATCATTCCCATACCAGTAATAACAACACGTCTTGTCATTTTGATATTTCTCCCAAAAATTATTTTATATCTAAAAAAAACGGTTATACCTAAATATAAATCAGGAATAACCGTCTATCAATTACTTTGAATTATTAAGCAAGAAATTATGCTGCCTCAGCATTTGCTTCAATAAAAGTAACCGCGTCCTGAACAGTTGTAATTTTTTCTGCTGCATCATCTGGAATTTCTACTCCAAATTCTTCTTCAAAGGCCATAACCATTTCAACTGTATCCAAGCTATCTGCGCCCAAATCATCAATAAAGCTTGCTGTATCTGTAACTTTATCAGCATCAACATCTAGCTGTTCTACAATAATTTTTTTAATACGTTCACTTACATCACTCATATTTTTTTGTCCTTTCTTTCAAAATATCAGAAAAAGTGGCTTAATTTAAAAACTAATAAATCCACTCATTCAAAATGAGGGATAACACAAAATGGTAACATTTGCCAACAAAAATTTATAGCTTTTTTTTAGTTAGACTTCAACAGCTTTTAGTGCTTTTAATAATATTTCTATGCCTGCTCCTTTTTGATGGCTATCATTAGATAATATTTGTCGCCATTTTTTAGCGCCTCTAACCCCTTGAAATAGACCTAAAATATGTCTTGTTATATCGCTTAGCTTGGTTCCATATTTTAGTTCTTTTTCTATGTAGGGAATTAGTTTTTCAACTATTTCTTTTCTATTTAAGATATTTTTATTTTTGAATATTTTTTCTTCTAATTTTGCCATAAAATATGGGTTTTTATATGCTTCTCTGCCAATCATAATACCATTTGTATATTTTAATTCTTTTTCTATATCTGGAATTGATTTAAAACCGCCATTGGTAATTATTTCTAATTTTGGAAAGTCAGCTTTTAGCTTTCTTACTCTTTGCCAGTTAAGTGGGGGGATTTCTCTATTTTCTTTGGGGCTTAAGCCCCGAAGCCAAGCCTTTCTAGCGTGAATTATAAAAGTACGGCAATTGCCAATATCAGCAATAGTACCAATAAAATCTACTAGAAAATCATAACTGTCAAATTCATCTACCCCAAGGCGATTTTTAACAGTTACATCTATGCTAACAGCATCTTGCATAGCTTTTATACAATCGGCAACCAAATTTGCCTCTTTCATCAAGCAAGCACCAAAACTACCGCGTTGTACTCTATCACTTGGACAGCCGCAATTTAAATTTACTTCATCATAGCCCGCGTCCTCGGCAAATTTAGCGCATTTAGCAAGCTCAGCAGGATTATTACCACCTAATTGTAAGGCAACTGGTTTTTCTTCTGGATTGTTGAATTTTAGAAAAAAATCTCTATCACCATGCAATAAAGCACCTGTTGTAATCATAACCGAATATAAAAGAGAATTTGGAGTAATTAAACGAGCAAAAAAACGAAAATGCCTATCTGTCCAGCCCATCATAGGGGCAATAGACAAAGTTCGGTTGATTTTTTGTGTATCATTTGGTTTATCGTTGTTTTTTTCCACTATATTTTCCATTATTTTCATGTAATATAATTATATGTATGGTGCAACTATTTCTACTAATATTTTTAAAATTATTTTTGTATTTTTTTTATTGGCAATTTTTTTATTTGCAACTGTGTCTTTTGCTGCCAAAAAATTACCAAGATATGTATCTATTGCGGCCGATGAGGTGAATTTAAGAACAGGGCCTGGCAAAAGATACCCAATTAAATGGATAATAACCAGAAAAAATATGCCTGTCAAAATCGTAAGAGAGCTTGAACATTGGCGACAAATAGAGTTATTTGACGGCAAAACCAAAGGTTGGGTATATAAAAATTTACTATCAAGTAAAAAAACAGCAATAGTTATAAAAGACATGCAAAAACTACATAAAAAGCCTAAAAATGATAGTAAAGTAATGCTTAAATTAGAAAAAAATGTAATAGTTACGCTTGAAGATTGTAAAAATGCATGGTGCAGTATAGAAATATCTGGCTATAATGGCTGGATAGAACAAACAGCCTTATGGGGATATGAAAACAAATGAGCAAAGAAACCACCAATATGAAAGAACAAAAACAACATGCCAAGATACTCTGTACCCATATTGCAAAAATGGTTAAAGACCTATCAGATGATGCTTTTGAGCAGTCTATTTATAAAATATTGATATATTCTGGAATATTAGCAGAAACTTTATTTGAATATGAAGAGCCCGATTCTGTGATGGAGCAAAGTTTTTATAGAATTGCAGAACTACTTGGGGCTGAACCAGAAGAAATAAATATGCAAAAACTGAGTAAGATTATGCCAGATATGGCAATTGTTAATAAATATACAGAAAAAGGTCGCTCTCTTGCAATAGAGGCAGCAGAACAGTTGGAAAAAGGACTAGACGCTGTTCATGAAATAATAATTGGTATTATTATTAGTGATTTTGCTGAGCCGTCCCAACATTATAAAATATCTTCAATGACAACCGAAAGATGCTTTCGCATTTTGATAGAGGCTGTAATAATCAGCGCAATTTTTGAAATGTCATCACAAGAATTTTGTAATATTTTGGTTGAAGAATTTATTAGTGAGGGCTGGGCAGTTGATATTTCTATATCATCGCTTGCGGCGCTTTGCGCTGTTTATGGTATAGAGGCAGTAGAAGAAAAAAATAGCAAAGTCTCAACAGAAAATATCAAACAGGTCTTGCTTGCAGTAATAAAAGAAGAAGTCGCAAGACATTCCAAAGATATTGCTATTAAATGGCAAGCAATGAACCCAGTTAATGATGAAGAAGATATTTGTCATTACAAAGAAATGGTAGAAGAACTGAGAGTTCCAGTTGATGATTTTTTTGAAACTGTTGGTTTTGATGATAAAATGGGACGTGCGGTTGCTGTTGGCAGGGCAGTTGGGCGTATGGTTGCGGTTAGTTCTTCTGAAGATGCAGGATATATGCCAGCGCCAGTTGGGCAAATGCTGGTTTGGCGTGGAATAGATTCTGTTTTTTCTACAGAAAAAATAAATAGTAAATAGTGTCAAAATTTTGCAGAATTTTTAACTATTTCTTTAGTTGGTTATAAGCCTTAAAATTCTAAAATAGATTAGATTATGCAAAACGCAGGCAGGTTGAATTTTTTTATAGATATTCCCAAGTAAAAACTAACACAACTCACCCCGATGCCATGTAAATTTGCAATAATTATAAAAATTATTTGAATTTTTAGTTTAAGCGACTTACCCGCAATGCGTGTTATGCAAAATCATATATTTTTTAAGGGAAGAACCAGTATCTGGAAACTTTAAGCATCGTAAATATCTTTGAAGTTAGCTATAAGTTGATATTTTACAGGATAGATGCTTTTAATAATCTACAAGTACATCATGTAAAGAGCTTTCAAGCGCTTGTCCAGTTCCAAAAGCAACACAAGAAAGCGGGTCTTCGGCAAGCGAAACAGCAAGCCCAGTTGCATATCTAAGCACATAGTCCAAATTGGCAAGTAATGCGCCACCACCGGTCATAACTATACCCCTGTCAACTATATCCGCGGCAAGCTCAGGCGGGGTGTTTTCAAGAGTATTTTTAACCGCATCTATGATAGTTCCAACAGGTTCTGTCAAACTTTCCGCAATTTGTTTTTCACTAACAATTATTTCTTTTGGTACACCATTCATCAAATCACGGCCACGGATAGACATAGTTTTGCCTTCCCCATCTTCGGGGGGGCAAGCAGAGCCAATTTCTTTTTTGATTCTCTCAGCAGTTCCTTCCCCGATAAGTAGATTGTGAACATGCCTTATATAAGAGATAATAGCCTCATCCATCTTATCACCCCCAACACGCGCAGAGCGGGCAACTACAATACCACCAAGTGAGATAACTGCCACCTCAGTTGTGCCACCGCCAATGTCAACCACCATAGAGCCAGTTGGCTCAGTAACAGGCAAACCAGCACCAATTGCTGCTGCCATCGGTTCTTCAATCAAAACAACTCGTCTAGCGCCAGCACTTTCAGCTGATTCTTGAATAGCGCGTCTTTCAACCGCAGTTGAGCCAGTTGGAACACAAATTACCATTTGTGGAGATGTAAAACTACGGCGGTTGTGAACTTTGCGAATAAATTGCTTAATCATATCTTCCGCAATATCAAAATCTGCGATAACGCCATCACGAAGTGGTCTTGTCGCATAAATATTACCAGGAGTGCGCCCTAACATCTGTTTAGCCTCATCACCAACAGCAAGCACCCTGCGATTACCATTTACCACCGATATTGCAACAACAGAAGGCTCATTTAAAACAATCCCCTGTCCCCGCACATAAACAAGCGTATTGGCCGTACCAAGGTCAATAGCCATATCTGCGGAAACTAGACCTAAAAGTTTTGAAAACATTTCTGCCCTTTTTCTTAAAGCCCCTTAATGTAAAGATAGGCTAAATAATAATTATTGTTTTGCTTTCATACGTGGGTTATCAGGGTTGATAACAAACAGGCGTACCTTACCCTTACCATCACGACGGCGAACAACACGGTTTTTAATATCACGCTTTTTTTGTTTACCGATTGAATTTGTCTTTTTCATCTCTATTGCCTCTTTTACAAATATATATAGTATCAAAAAGGGCAAAATAATAGCTTTTTTTGCAAGAGTCAACATAAATGTTTTATTTCTAGATTTTATATATACTATATTGCTGTAAATATTATTTTTAATTTATAAAAATAGGAGAATATTAAAATTATGCGCATTGGAATAGATTTAGGAGGAACAAAAACAGAAATAATTGCACTTTCTAAAAAAAATAATGAGGAGCTATATAGAAAACGTGTTTCCACACCAAGCAATAGTTATGAAGAAGTTTTAAAAATGCTAGCTAAGCTCATAGAAGATACAGAAAACTATGTTGGCAAAAAGGCAAATATTGGCATCGGAATTCCAGGGGCTATATCACCGATTACAGGCAAAATAAAAAATGCTAATTTACAAGTATTAAATGGCAATAGATTGGATATAGATTTAAAAAAGCTAACTAATAGAGAAATTAGATGTGCAAATGATGCTAATTGTTTAGTTATATCAGAGGCAGTTGATGGGGCCGCTGCGGGCTATGAAGTTGTTTTTGGGGTTATACTTGGCACTGGTTGTGGGGGCGGTATTGCAATTAACGGTAAGGGCTGGGCTGGGCGTAATTTTATTTGTGGTGAGTGGGGGCATAATCCTTTGCCTTGGGTAACAAAAGAAGAATATCTAAATTCTAAATGTTGGTGCGGGCTTAATGCTTGTCAAGAATTATACCTATCTGGTACTGGGTTTGAGCTAGACTACGCACATTCTTGCACTAATGGTATAGTGAAGATAAAAGCACAAGAAATTATACAAAAAATGCGCGCAGGTGATGTGGGGGCTAAAAATTGTTTTGATAGATATATCAATAGGCTATCACGTGGGCTTGCGGCTGTTATCAATTTGCTTGACCCAGATGCAATTGTAATTGGTGGAGGTATGAGCAATATAGATGAAATATATAGTCTTGTACCAGAGCAATTGCCGAATTATGTATTTGGCAAAGAAGTGCAAACTGTTATCTTAAGAAATCAGCACGGCGATTCTAGCGGAGTTAGAGGAGCTGCTTGGCTATTTTAATAAAATCTATGTGAATAAAAAATATTTATTTGAAAAATATACACACGATTGTATGCAAAAATTAACAAAATATAAATAATAGTAATTTAGAATAAAAAATTGAAGCCATGTGCTTTAATTGAGGAGCTAGCTTAGAAAAGCATAGTTTAAAATAAAGAAATATTATTTTATAATTTACTGTATTAAAAACAGCTGTTGTGCTTTTTTAACTATCTTTCTTAATTTTATACAATTATTTGAATTTAAATATAGGCTTTTTCTATATTGAAGGTTGGGTTGGTATATGTTAGATAGCATAACAGGTTTGTTTCCTTCTTCTGTACGGGCAGTGGTGCGTGCTATGCAGGATACGTCTGAGACTATTGTAAAATTGCAATCTAATATAGCAACGGGAAAAAAAATAAATAGCCCAACTGAAGGCGCGTCTAGTTTTTTTGCCTCTCGCATGCTTAATTTTGAAGCAAATGATTTATTTTCTTTACTTGATAATTTGGGGCAAAATAAACAAGTAATAAAAACAGCTGAAAAAGGACTTATTGGGGCAAGCAAACTCTTAGAAGTGGCAGATGCATTAGTTGCAGAGAGTAAATTGACAGTTACTGATACTCTAAGTGAGCAAATATTGGCAGATAATCCAGTTGCTTATTGGCGGTTAAATGAAACTTCTGGCACAACTGCAGTTAATTTGGGTAGTGAAGGAAGCGCCATTGATGGTACTTATTTAAATTCTCCCGCATTTGGGCAAACAGCACTATACGAATCTGGTGATGTTGCAACTGATTTTAATGGTTCAAATCAGTCTGTTGATATTCCAGATAGTAATTTAATTAACCTAACGACAGTTACACAAAGAACGATAGAATTAGTATTTAATGCAGATGATATTAACAGCAGACAAGTATTGTATGAAGAAGGAGCAACGGTAAATGCTCTTAGCATATATATTGATGGCGGTAGAATATATGTAGGTGGAAATGATTTTAATGATTGGGGACCGATAAATATAAGTGCGCCAATTGTGGCGGGGCAAACTTATAATATAGCATTGGTTTTAGACCAGCCTAATGGAGAATTTAGAGGCTATCTTGATGGCGAATTGATGGGAACACAAGCAATCACAATTCCTTTATCTAACCATTCTGGAGATATTGCCATTGGGCGTATGCGACAAGGAACATGGTTTTACGATGGTGCTCAAAATGGAAATGGGTATAATTTTAATGGTCGTATATCAGATGTTGCAATTCACAATAAGGTGATTAGTGAGGCAGATTTAAAAGAACGTATCAAAGGTATGAGCGTTACAAATGAAACATCAATGGGCGAAGAAATAAAATCAATTTTTACCCAAATTGAAGAAATAATCACAGATGCATCTTATAGAGGCACTAATATTTTGCTTGGTGATGATATTGTGTCTAATTTTAATATGGACAGTAGCTCTCAGTTGAAAACTCAAGGTGATGATTTTACAAAAAAGGGATTAGGGCTTGATAATTTAGAATTTTCAACAAAAGAAGAAATAGATATAGCTGCCGCAGCCATCAAGGGGGCTATGAATAAGATAAGAAAATATATATCAACTCTATCAACCAATATAGGAATAATTAGTAATAGAGAAAGTTTTATTGCTAATAATATTAAAAATAAAGAAGAAGGGGCAAATAAACTAACCCTAACAGATATGAACGCGACAAGCGCTAAAGTTATTGCTACCCAAACAAGGAGAGCTATACAAGCACAAGTAATGTCAATTAGCTTTCAAGGACAACTGAGAATTGCATCAATGTTAGTTAGTTAATTTTATTTTCATAGTTTGATTTTATTTGTTTGTTCAATTATAGTAGCATGGTTAAAATTTTTAATCATATAAAGACTAAATTTAAAGAGAAATAAAAATGACAATAAAATCTCGCTTTGCTCCAAGCCCAACTGGATATTTGCATATAGGAAATGCTAGAACAGCACTAATTACTTGGCTATATGTTAAGAAAAATGGCGGTAAATTTTTGCTTAGAATAGATGATACAGACAAAGAACGCTCTAAAAGTGAATATACAGAGGCTATTTTTGAAGATTTAAAATGGTTGGGGCTAAATTGGGACGAGCTTGCCTATCAACATACAAGAGAAAAAAGCTATAGTGAGGCACTGGAAAAACTAAAAAAAGATGAGCGCATATATCCATGCTATGAAACAGCAGAAGAACTTGCTTTAAAAAGAAAAGCATTGCTTGGGCAAGGGCTACCACCAATATATGATAGAGCTGCCTTGAAATTAACAGACAAACAAATACAAGAATACGAAAATCAGGGGCGAAAACCACATTGGCGTTTTAAATTAGAACATAAAATAATAGAATGGCAAGATGAGGTGAGGGGGCATGTAAAATTTGAAGGAAAAGACTTATCTGACCCTGTTGTAATTCGGGAAGATGGTACACCTCTTTATCATATATGCTCTGTAATTGATGACATAGATTACAATATAACTCATATAGTACGCGGTGAAGACCATGTTGCAAATACTGCTTGCCATATACAAATGTTTGAAGCGCTTGGAGCAAAAGCACCTAACTTTACCCATATCACACTTCTATCTGGTAAAGATGGAGAAAAATTATCCAAAAGACTGGGGTCTTTAAATTTACGTGATTTACGTGAAAATACAGGGTTGGAAGCTAGGGCAATTACTAGCTTGCTCGCTAAAATTGGCACATCTGACCCAATAGAGGCTCAAAAAAATATGGAAGATATAATAGATAATTTTGATTTTTCAAAATTTTCACGCAATTTGCCTAAATTCAATATTGATGATGTCTATCGCCTAAATAGTAAAATACTGCACATAAGTGATTTTTATGAGGTTAAAGATAGGCTAAATAATATGGGGCTTGATGATATAGATGAGAAATTCTGGCTAACCATACGCCCAAATATTTCTTTACTTTTTGAGGTAAAAGAATGGTGGGATATTGCTTGCGGCGATATTAAGTCAATAATCAAACCAGAAGATGCTGATTTTATTAAAATAGCAGCAGAACTGTTACCAAAAGACAATTGGTCAGAAAATACGTGGAGTATTTGGACAAATGCAATTAAAGAAAAAACTAACCGCACAGGTAGGAGCTTATTTATGCCCCTAAGGCTAGCACTTACAGGACAAGAACAAGGCCCAGAGTTAAAAAAATTACTTCCTCTAATCGGCAGAAAATCAGCTATGGATAGATTAAATTCTATTTCATGTACTACAACTAAAATAGCCTAAGTTGTTTTTAAATGGATATTCTTTAGTTTTGGTTAAAATTAAATAAAATTTAACATAAATACTGTAGTATTAGAGATGTGCTATTTTGTTTTTATAATCAAGATAAAAGAAATTTATATATTTTATAAAATTATAGCTTTTAACTTTAAGGAGGAATTATTGAATTGTGGTAGATGGTGTGGACATAGTCATGGTTGAAGAAAATAACAGTGATGTTAAATCTAAAATAAATCCAGAAAAACTACTGTCGTTGGCGAAAGAAAAAACTAAAGAATCCTATATACAGTTAGCCAATGAGATAGCTGAAATATATTGTAATGATGATCTAAGTGATAAAGAACATTCAATTGCAAATGATATTTTAATGACATTGGTGCAACAAGCAGAAATTGACTTGCGGGAGGCACTGGCAGAAAGGCTATCAGTTCAAGATAGTGTTCCGCAAGAATTGATACTGCATCTTGCACATGATGATATTACTGTTGCCTCTCATATAATTGCCAATAGTCAAAAATTATCTGATAGTGATTTATTAGATTTAATTAAAAATTGTGAATCTCCACATTGGCAACATATTGCTAAACGTTCTGATTTAACTCCGCTGGTATCAACAGGGTTGATTAGAACCGGAGATGTAGATACAGTTTTTAACTTAATGAATAACAAAACCATTAATTTTGATAATGGGCAGATGACGGACCTATCAAAGCTTGCTCTTAAATCGGATAAACTTCATATACCGTTACTTAACAGACCAGAGATAAATAACGATATTGCTCTTAATTTGTATATGTATGTATCACAGGGTTTAAGGCGTGAAATTTTAAATAAATATAATATAAATGAAGAACAATTAGACAAAACATTAAATAATTTACTAACCGAACTACAAGCAGCCTCTTGTGATGATTGGAATGTAACTGAGGAGATGTATAACTTAGCTTATTCATTTTTAGAAAGACAAGAAATAAGTGCTGGGTTGTTAATAAAAACTCTAAGGCGGGGACAGCTGGCTTTTTTTGTTGCTTTAATGTCTGTTTGGTTAAATATGAACGTTGAAACTATGAAAAAAATGCTACAGGGAGATGGCGGAAAGTCATTTGCCATTGCTTGTCGTTCTTTGGGTATAATAAAGCCAGAATTTGCAACTATATTCCTACTTAGCAGCAAGCTTCATTCTGGAGAAAAAGACGTTGATAGGGGAAATCTTTTACAAATTATCCAATTTTTTGATAAAATTACTACCCCAGATGCGCAAAAAATAATTAAAAGTTGGGCAACTAATGAATAATTTCTAAAATTTATAGCTGTAAGCTATTGTTATAGTTATTATTAAAATTCTTTAGATTATTGGTTTTAAGCGACTTGTCCCCCAGCATACCGCATCATGTAAAATAATATTTAGAATAAATCCAGTATTGGGGGGGGAGTATTGTAAATAGATTTGGAATTAGCTGTAAAGCTCTATCCAATAGCGTTATTGAAAATCTGCTTTTATATCAGCTATTTCTTTTGCCAACAAAATAGGAGAGCTTCCCATAGAAAAGCCCTCCTTTAATGCTTCTACAAAGCCGCTCTGATATTTAATATCTGGGGCAACTAAGGTAGTTACCGTTTTAATTACCATTTTAAGCAGCTAAGCTTTTTTTAACCTCATCATTTGCAGCATGAAGATGCAAATCTTGCTGAGGATATGGAATTGAAATACCAGCAGCGTCAAATTCTAATTTAACTTTTTCAAGCATATCATGTTTAACAGCTGCAAAATCTGTACGTTCAACCCAAACTCTAACAACAAAATTAACACTGCTATCAGCAAGTTCAGATACAGCAACAAAAGGCTCTGGGTCTTTTAAAACACGTTTATCAGCTTTTACAATTTTCATTAAAAGTTTTTTAGCAGCTTTTAAATCATCGTCATAGCCAATACCAAAAGTAAGGTCAATTCTGCGAGTTGAATTAGCAGAAAAATTAGTAATATTACCATCAGTAATTTTACTATTTGGAACAATTACTGATTTGTTATCTAAAGTCTTTAGAGTGGTGGTAAAGATATTTAAATCATCAACTGTACCACTTGTACCCGCAGCATCTATAAAATCGCCAACTTTAAATGGGCGGAATAGAACAATCATAACGCCAGCGGCTAAGTTAGATAGTGAACCCTGTAAGGCAAGACCAACAGCAAGACCAGCAGCCGCAATTACAGCAGCAATAGATGTTGTTTCAACCCCCAATTGCCCAAGCGCAGCAATAATTACAAATACTAACATCAATGTGTAGGCTATATTTCTTGAAAAAGAAACAAGAGTCTTATCAATTTTTGCTTTTTCCATCATTTTTACAAGAACATTGGTAAGTGCCTTTGCCACCCAACGACCAACTACAAAAATAACAATTGCTAGAGCAAATTTAATACCATATGTAATAATGAGCTCTGTCATTGCGCCCATTTCCATATTGCCACCAGTTAATTTATCCATAATTTTCACCTCTTTTAAATATTTAATTAAATATAAACCACAATCAGTTAATATGTGACAACATAGTGAAAATAATAAAAATGTCAAGTAACTGATGAATATTGTAAAGAAATATAATTTATTAAAAAAGATACTTAAACAGAGAGATATAGAAAATTTTGCTTTAGATGCCAGAATTTTAATACAATATGTGTTAAAAATTAGTCGTGAGGATTTTATTTTAAAAGCAAATAAGCAGATTAGTTCTGCTGATTTAGATATTTTAGATAAACTTGCCCAAAGAAGATTGCAAGGTGAGCCAGTGTCTAAAATTATTGGAAAGCGTGAATTTTATGGATTAGAATTTCAAATATCATCGGAAACTTTAGACCCAAGACCAGATACAGAAATATTAGTATCAACCATATTAAATAATATTGATTTTAAGAATGATAAATATGAAATATTAGATTTAGGCACAGGAAGTGGCTGTATATTGCTTAGTCTGCTACATGAGCTGCCCAATTCTGAGGGAACAGGAATAGATATAAGCAAGGGTGCAATTAAAATGGCAAAAAAAAATGCCATAAATTTAAATTTAAGTAATAGGCTAAATCTAATAAATACAGGTTGGCAAGATTTTAGCGTACAGAAAAGATATGATATAATTGTGTCAAACCCCCCATATATTCCAACCCAAGATATAGCAAGTTTAAGTAAAGAAGTTAAAAATTTTGATCCAAATACTGCCTTAGATGGTGGAGTAGATGGGCTTAATTGTTATCATGATTTGGCAAGGATTATACCTAGTTTTTTAAAAGAAGACGGCATGGTTGCAATTGAAATTGGCTATAGTCAAGCAAATGATGTTTGCGATATCTTTAAAAGATATAATTTTCTGGTAAAATCTATAGAAAAAGATTTAGCTGGGTACAATCGTTGCATTTTACTAGAAAAAAATAATAAAAATAAATAAATAAAATGCTTGTATTTCCGATTCTGATAGCTATTATCACAACATTATCTAACGTGAGTTTAAAATTATTTAAAGAAAACTCTTTACCAAAAAACTAAATTTGCGTTATGATGTATAGGTGTTGGGAAATTGCTGTAATAATAATAAAAAAAAGATAGTTATACCTAACTCTTTTTGATATGCATGAATAAATATAAATAAAATGCTATTATATCAAGTATTTGGGAAAAAAATAATAATCGAAGCATGATATGGAGACACAATGAAGCACAGTTCTAACTCAAGACGCTCTAGAAATGGGCGCAATGGTAATGGTCGTCGTTCTGGTAATATAAAAACTAAAGTATTTGATAGCAACGGACCTGATGTTCGTATTCGTGGTAATGCTATGCAAGTACATGAAAAATATGTTGCTTTGGCACGTGATGCTAGCTCTGCAGGTGACCATGTTTTGGCTGAAAGCTACTTGCAACATGCTGAGCATTATCAAAGGCTAATCAATGAGTTTACCCCTAAAAAACACACCCCCAGTCAACAGTTAGATACTGGCTCAAAAGAAGAAAGAAAAACTTTAACTGAGAGCAAAAAAACAAAACAGCTGGAAATGGCTTAAAGCTCAATTGCTGTTTATGTGTTTTTTAAAAAGAGATGGAATTTGCTTTGCTATATCATCAGCAATTAGTCCACGTCCAAATAAGTTAGCTGCCTCTGAATGTAACCAGACCGCTGCACATGCGGCTTTAAATGGAGGCATTTTTTGTGCCATTAGTCCAACTATCATACCTGCAAGAACATCACCTGAGCCAGCTGTAGCTAAATAGGCGGGAGCGTTGGTATTTATAACAGCTATATTGTCGGGTGTGGCAATTACTGTATCTGAGCCTTTTAAAACTATTACAGAATTTGTAATTTTGGCAGCTTTAAGAGCGATATTTGTTTTTGTATCATCACTATTGACTAAATTTTTAAATATTTTTTTAAATTCTCCCATATGAGGAGTTAAGACACAGTTATTATTTAACAAAGAAAAAAGTTTTTTTGTATCATTTTCAAAAGATGAAATTGCATCTGCGTCTATTACAAAATTGCGACTTTTAGGAGCTGAAGATATAATTTTTAGAGTATGTTCTTTTATTTTTTCTCCTACCCCAGCACCAGGACCAATTAAAATAGAGTTTAAACGTTCATCTTTTAGATATTTTATTACATCTTCAATGGAATTTATGGGCTCAATTATTAAACTGGGCATATATGATGCATAAACGGAGAAAAGCTCTTTTTTTGCTATAATACTTGTTAGGCCTGAGCCAATACGAGCAGCTGCATTTGCCGCTAGTTTAGCTGCCCCCGTCATTTTAGAACCACCATAAATTACACTATGTCCACGATCATATTTGTGGCAATTTTGTTGAATTTTTGGAAATTGATTTAACCAAAATTCTTTTGAATTTTCGTATATTTTTGGGTACTTATCTTTATAAGTATTTTTTAATATGCCGATATTTGCAACTTTAATTTCCCCCGCATAGCTACGCCCAAGCCCAAGCAAATGTCCAGTTTTTTTACAACAAAAACTAACTGTTAAATCTGCTTTTAAAGCATGTTTGTCTGCTTTGCCGCTATCTCCATCAATACCACTTGGAATATCAACTGCGATGACGGGTATTTTTGAATTATTTATAGCGTCAAATATTTTTGCCACATTCTTTGATATTTCTCTTGTAAAGCCAATACCAAATACAGCATCAACAACTAAACCAAATTTTGCTAATTTAGGTATAGTATCTAAAGATATAGGATATATTTTTCCTTTAAACATTTCTGCAGCTAATTTTGCATCACCCTTATATGAATTTTTATCAATAAGCGACATAACATGTACAGACCAGCCTGCATCTTGCAACAGTTTTGCAACAATAAAGCCATCACCACCATTATTGCCAGCACCACATAAAATCAATACACTACATTTGTGCCATCTGTTAACTATTTCATCAAATACAGCCTTGCCCGCATTTAACATTAAATCTATGCCATATATGCCAGAGCTAATAGTTTTGGCATCTGCACTGTACATTTGTTTTGTTGTTAAAATTCTTTTTGTATCTTTCATTTGCTAAAGCCTCTTTTTGTATGTATATTCCCAAATAATACTATATTTTATGCAGATAAGGTAAAAGTAAATAATGTGTAGTAATAAAGAAAAAAATAGCAATAAACCAAAGTTAATTGAAACAAATAGTGGGCTTAAAGCTTGTCATATTGTAAAATATTACAAAAAACGTCCAATATTACACGATGTTAGCTTTTATTTAAAACAAGGCGAGGCCGTTGGGCTTTTAGGTCCTAATGGGGCTGGCAAAACAACTAGTTTTTATATAGTAACTGGTCTAATTAAGCCTGATGGCGGTGCAATTTTACTAGATGGTAATGATATAACTTTTCTTCCTATGTACCAAAGGGCAAGGCTTGGAATTGGTTATTTACCACAAGAAACATCTATTTTTAGGGGGCTTAGTGTTGAGGATAATATAAAATCTATCTTACAAGTAGTAGAGTCAGATAGAAATAACAGAGAACATATGTTAGAAGAATTACTGGCTGAATTTTCTGTTACTCACCTTAGAAATACGCCAGCAATTGCTCTTTCTGGTGGAGAAAGACGCAGAGTAGAAATTGCAAGAGCTCTTGCTGCAAAACCTAGATTTATATTATTAGACGAACCGTTAGCGGGAATTGATCCAATTGCAATTAGCGATATTAGGGAGCTGATAAAACATTTAAAAAATAAAGGAATTGGTGTTTTAATTACAGACCATAATGTTCGCGATACTTTAGATATTGTAGATAGAGCATATATTCTACATGACGGCAATGTATTGATGGAAGGAAAGCCAGAGGAAATAGTTGCCCACCAAGATGTAAAAAGAGTATATTTAGGAGAAAAATTTAGTTTATAGCTAATTCCAATGATATTTGTATATTTTTTATTTTTTCAACAATTTATATAAAAATATTTATAATACTTAAAGCGCCCCAACACTAGATTTACCCATATACAACCTTACATAATTCCGCATGTGTGTGGGGGAGGCGCTTAAACCAATAGTCTAAATAATTTTAAGAATAGCTATATAACTTTAAAGAAAATATTTAATATTTTACTCTTTCACCCCAACGCTCTATTAGTTTTTGTTGTTTTTTATTTATTTTTTTAATTGCAGATTTATTGTTTTTTAGCACTATTACAGCAACAAATCTAGCAACAAAGAAATAAATTAACCAACCAATACCTGCTGCTCCATAAGCAATTAACAAAGTTGATGGTTGCAATACAAGATAAAAGGCATATTCAATATCTTGCCCACGACCAATTAAGTCAAACCAAGCAGATATTGAACCTGCAAAATTTAAAACTCCAACTGTAATACCTAGTGTTCTAGGTGTGCCTCTATCAACTATAGAGGCCACAATTGTTGGTATCATACAAATTAAAAAATAAATAGTATATGCAGAAAAGACAAATACTAAAATTGTTAAAAATACTAATGACAATAATTTTTTCAAACTAAATATATTTTTTTTATTTTCCATTTGAACCACAGCAACTTAATTTAGTTAGAATTTAAAGTGAAAAAATAACAATAGCAAAATAATAATTATAGCAAATAGAGTGGCAATTACCATTGCTACTTGTCTTCCAGTAGTAATGGTTGCGGTATATCCCATTTTTAACTTAGTCAATAGTAATTTTTTTTCTTTTTCTATTTCTTTATAGATATTTTTTGCTAAAGCAAAATTTTGGGCATCTTTTTTTATCATATCCACATCATCAATTACTTCTAGTAGCTCAGTAAAGCTTTCATTGCTTGAGAATTTTTTTATTTTATTTGCGACAGACTTTTTTAGATTTTTATCATATATTCTATTTAGTGCAGGATTGATATTTACCAAAAACCATTTAAATAAATTTGGAGTATTGATATTGCCAGATAATTTTTGCATAGTAGCAAAAGATCGTAAAAGTCCAATTATTTTTTGTGATTTAACATTAGATGTAGCCCAGCTAAGTTGAGGTTCAATCACTTTTGAATCTTTTTCCATTAAAAAGGCAAGTATATGTTTATCAAAGAAATTATCCAAGCTGGGTAAGTTATCATTTTGGGCTAAATTTTCAAAGGCTAGCAATAAATCGGTAGTATCTCTAACATATAGATGTTTTATGGTGGGGCTAAGGCAATAGCTTTCACTGCATAGCATATATACAACTCTTTCAATACCGCGGGCGAGCATCTTTTGTCTTAAAAAAGCACGAGCTTTTTCAAGCTCTGATGATATTAAGTTATAATCTGCTATATGTATATGTTGCATATCAAACCAATAATTGTATATTTGTTTTTTTAGTATGGCAAGATAGGGATTTATATCCTGTTTGTGCATAATTGCATGTGCAAGTCCTGTACCAAGTCCATTTGGCATGCTGGATACTCCACGATACCTAATTGGTGCATCTGGTATAAGAGATATACAAGCATGCGTAAGCATTAAATTTTCTTTATTTTCATAGACCTCAAATAAATTTTTATCTGAGCCAAAATTTTTGTCAAAATTAGTAGTAATAGATTTATCGGTTATATTTCTATGTAACCATTCACGGAATTTTTTTTCTCTTAAAGTTTGTATTGCGTGAGATGGATTTTTTACAAAATCATTTACTAACGTATTGATATAGTTATAAGGCTTATTCATAAAAATATATGGACGTGATGCTTTGGGGGCGGGGCGTGGAGTTTTAATGGTCATACGACTGCCATCCATCCATTTTATTGCCTCTTCTAATGACCAACGGCTTGAATATTCATCATTTAAGACACCCCTTAGAAATTCTGACACTCCGCTGGGTAGGCGACCTTCCCTTGCAATGAACATGTAAGAGCCTATTTCTGTTTTTACTTGTATCACTTCATCTTCACTTAGACCAAAAAAGGGATTGTGTTTAATAGCTATTAAAGCAACGCACATGCCCAGCGAATAAAGGTCATCTTTTTCTGTGCCTCTACCTCTAGCGGTTGGGTGGGCAAGTGCTCTATTTATCGGCTCAAATACAGCATGCTGAGTATATGAATGGGGAGAAGTTAAACACTCACCTAATTGTAAATGCAATTCTTTATCTTTTTGGAGAGCATATATATTGTTTAAGTTAATAGCTCCATGCGTAATATCTACATCTTTTAACTCTTTTAGTAATTTTAAAAATGGCTCTATAATTGTTTTTGTAAAAAGCTTGGTGGAATAGTCATTTGGTACAGAAAAAAGCAGTTTTTCATTCGGGCCTGCCATTATTTTTTGACCATAGGGTATATCAAATATACAAGCAAAATAATGTTTATTTTCTGATGGGATATAAACTACTTCAGTGTGATGTAGAGATAGCATATGTGATGAACGCAATATTTTTAAACTTGGAATATGACTAAATCTAGGTATTGCAATATCACCGGTTAGCAAAGCTAAGTAATTATCATCCGTAGTTGTATTTTTGGCAATATAGGCCTGTGTTCCCAAAGATGTATATTCAGGACATGGTCTATTTGTTATTATATAAAATTGGCTATTACCAACTTTAATTTCATTACTACTATCTTCTACAATATTTTCAATTGTATCTTTTTCTTTTATAATTTTTTTATTGTCAGATTCTTGTTTCACGATGAATATCTAGGGTTATTTAAGTTAAGAAGTTTTAAAAAACAGCAGTATTTTAAGGTGGTAAAGACACCGGCCTAATAATAACATTGTGAAACATCAAAGACAAAAGAGCAAGTAATATAAGCTATTTTAAAAACTATTTAGTCCTTTTTAGCTTTGCTCTGCCTGTATCTTTTATAATTTCTTTTGCAGATAGCCTGCCTGCTATTCCAGATACACCGCCACCAGGGTGAGCGCCAGAGCCACATAAATATAAATTTTCAATAGGGGTTCTATAATTTGCATATTTAACTGCTGGTCTAAAGCTAAATATTTGGTCTAAATGTAAATTTCCATGAAAAATATCTCCACCTGTGAGAGAAAATTCACTTTCTAAATCTTTGGGAGATAAAATTTGCATACCGATAATTGAGCCTCTAAAATTAGGGGCAATTTCTGTAACTGTATCAATTACGGCTTCTGCGGCTTCATCTTTTATATGTTCCCAATTAAGGCCATCTGGCAGGTTGGGATTAAAATGTTGACAAAATAGGCTTGCTATATGTCTTCCTTCTGGCGCTAAACTATCATCAAGCAGGGTTGGGATATTCATAGATACCATAGGTCTAAGGGCAAAGCCACGCATACGAGCATCGTGATATGCTTGTTCCATATATTTAATTGAGGGGCTAATAATAATTGAACGTTTCATTTCTTCTTTGGGGTTTTCTAAACCTGATAGTGAAGAAATACGCGGCAGCTCTGACAAAGCAACATTGATTTTAAAACTACCTGATAAATAGCGAAAATTTTTAATTTTACTAGCAAAATCATTTGGTAAATCTTCTATATTCATAAGTTCAGTAAATAAAATTTTGGCTGTGCAATTTGCTACAACTCGCATAGCTTTGACTGTGCGTCCGTCTTCTAAGACTACACCTTTTACAATATTGCTGTTGCTATTTTCTTCTAAAATAAGCTCTTTGACCGCCACGCCTGTTTCTATTTCTGCGCCATATGCTTTGGCAGATTTAAGCATAGCTTGGGTAATGCCTCCCATACCGCCCTTTGAATGCCACCATTTTCCA
>JALTWL010000014.1 GCA_027047045.1 Micavibrio sp. | reverse complement strand
TAGCACAAAATAACGGAGTATGGGATTGCACTCTTTGTAATGAATGCACTATAGTTTGTCCTCAAGGTATATCTCCAAAACAGGATATAGAAAAACTAAGAGCAAAATCGTCTCAGTTTGGTTATATCGATCCAAATTTTGGTTCATTTGGAGGTTTTGGAGATAATTTTGGATTAAACTTTTAAGGAGAAACATGCTTAACTTTAAAACATTTTTTATACTTTTAAAAGAGTCTTTTAGAGATCTGATGCCAATTGTTTTGGTTATAATCTTTTTTCAAGGGCTTATAATTGAGAGTGTACCAGAGAATTGGCTCTCAACATCTATAGGGCTAGTTATAGTAGGTTTTGGATTAGCTATATTTTTAATGGGATTAGAAATTGGACTTTTTCCTATAGGTGAAGGCTTAGCAAGTGAGTTTGCACATAAAGGCTCACTTAAATGGATACTAATTTTTGGGTTTTTGATAGGTTTTGGAACAACAATAGCTGAACCGGCTTTAGTGGTTATAGCAGATAAAGCAGCAGCTATTAGTAGTGGTAGAATAGATGCTACTTTTCTAAGGGGTGTTGTTGCTTTTTCTGTAGGATTTGCTATAGTGCTTGGAGCATATAGGATTGTTAAAGGGCATCCTATACACTATTATATAATATTTGGATATATTTTGGTTGTAGCAACAACAGCTTTTAGCCCAAATGAGATTGTTGGTCTTGCTTATGATTTAGGTGGAGTAACCACTTCAACCGTTACCGTTCCTTTGGTTGCAGCCTTAGGTATAGGGCTTGCCTCAACTATAAAAGGAAGAAACCCGGTTTTAGACGGGTTTGGGCTTATAGCTTTTGCTTCACTAACTCCTATGATATTTGTTCAAGTATATGGTATATATGTTTATAATATGGTTGATCCTGGAAATATAAACATAGCAAAAGATATTTCAATAGATCCAAATAGTTCAAGTAGTATAGTCTTTAGTTTTTCTGGAATAATTAGTAGCTTTATTGGTGTTTTAAAAGATGTTTTTCCTATAGCGGCTATAGTATTGTTTTTTCAATATGTTGTTCTTAAAAAACCTATAAATAACTTAAAAGAGGTTGCTATAGGTTTTGGGCTTGTTATAATAGGTCTTGATATGTTTATTGTCGGACTTGAGATGGGGCTTTTTAGTCTGGGTGAGACTATGGCACTTGAACTAACTTCCAATTCTAGTGTAGCTATTATATATCTTTTTGCATTTGCTATAGGTTTTTCAACCACTATGGCTGAACCAAGTCTTACTGCAATTGCCAGAAAAGCTAAAGAGATAAGCGATGGTAAGATAAACGATTTTGTTTTAAGAATGTTTGTTGCTTTTGGAGTTGCTATTGGTATAGCTTTAGGAGCTTTTAGGATTATTAGTGGCGGAGAGATAGTGTATTATATTATTGTAGGGTATATTTT
>JALTWL010000013.1 GCA_027047045.1 Micavibrio sp. | reverse complement strand
GAAGAGGGCCGTCGAAAGTAAATGTATGTCCGGCTATAGTAAAAATATAAGAAGTGTTGTAGGTTAACGAAACAGGTTGGCTGTTGCTAAGTAAAGAAAAATTATATTCGATAGTGGCAATTTCATTAGGATTGGATGCATATGGTAAAAATTGTGTCACAGTACTTCCTTCGCCTAGAGGTCCTATTGATAAATTATTGTCAGTATATCTGACTGTAACACCATTAATTGTTTGATTGTCATCAAAACGTATTAAGTCTTCCCAATCAACATCTTTTACTTGAGTACTATTTCGATAGTATCGAGTAATGTTTTGATCAAAAACCTTCATAATTTGAACATTTTCTGCTATCTCATTATCATCGTTTCTTATTATAAGTTTTGCTGTAATAGTTGAATTGATTTCTACCGTATTGTTAGACCCATTTATTTCGTTTCCATTAGAATCATATAATGTTTCTTCATAACAAATTTTTGGTTGATACAATTGTACCTCAAAAGCAATCATACTAGGAAAATATGCATCGCCACCAGTATCCAATGATATTTCTACCGATGAAGTTGAAGGGTTGCTGTTTCTTATATCTGTCATTATGGAACTTACATCATATACGTCGATATCAATTCCATTTGTATTTGTGACATTATTGTCACCTATAGCGGGTCTTTCTATGTTTGCTAGTCTTGCATCAAAGATATTATTAGGATCTCTGGCTCCAGGCATATTTTGTCCATTTAGTTTCATATGATCTGGATAGTAGAGTTCTTCACCTTCGCCTGCAAAAGATGCATATGTTGATAAAACATCACCAGATTGAGGAAGATATAGATTGTCAATAGTAATTGACTCTATAGGATTAGTAGGTAGTGCAATAATTTTATATCCATTGTAGACTAAAACTCTTTTAAATTTACTTTTTTCATTTCCTTTATAGACTAATGAAAGTGTCCATGCCCCGTAGTCACCTAAACTTGTTTCTCTACCCTCATTGGTACTGAGATTTGCAGCAGTGATTGTCACTAGATCTCCAGGTTTGTGTTGATCTAAATAATTTTTGACGATTGAAGTAATGTTGGCATATGAGGAATAAACTGAGCCATAGATGCCATACCAATTATAATAGTCCATAGTATCAGCAATAATAGTTTGATAGTCGTTCATTCCTTCAATTTTTAACCATATTTTGTTTGCGTCGGTTGTTCTAATATCTAATGGACCATAATTGCTTTGATTATAAATGTAGGTCCAGTTGTCTAAATTGTCTGGTACGGCTCTTCTTTGATGCCGTTGAGGGTAATAATAATTATCTGGTTCACCATTGATATTACCCTGCCAAAAAAGACCAGCCCATACTACTTCTTGAAAATCATCAGGCAGTTTAATATAAGCGCTTGAAGAGTTCCATGTTCTATTGTCATCATCTATATCAATATATTTTACTGC
>JALTWL010000012.1 GCA_027047045.1 Micavibrio sp. | reverse complement strand
TTATCGCCTGCTGTGCCTGGGTTAATAGTTACATGTTCGCGTATTTTATTCCTCTTACCAATTGTCAGAGTTGATTTTTCACCTGAGTATTTTAAATCTTGTGGTGCATGTCCTACAGAGGCAAAGGGATATATTACTGTATCTTCACCAATAGTAGTAATTCCTTCAACTACAACGTGAGATTTAAGTTCTACCCCACGCCCAAGCTTAACATCTTTTCCTACAACACAGTAAGGGCCTATTTTTACCCCCTCACCCAATTTTGCACCCTCAGCAATTATTGCTGTTTCATGTATATCACTCATATCAAATTATCCCTTTAAGTTATAAACCAATTAGAATTTTGGCAGAAATAAACATTTAAGCAAAACACATTTTGTTGCAAAAGATTACAAAAAAAACAAAATATGCAAAATTTATTTATCTGCAATCATTGCAGTTACAATTGCCTCCGCACAAAGTTTACCGTCAACTTCTGCTCTACATGCAAAACGCCATACTTTTCCACGCTCATGCTGTTTTTCTACATAAATATGGACGCTATCCCCTGGAATTATTGGTCGTCTAAATTTAGCCTTATCTATTGCCATAAAATAAACTATCTTATCATTTGTTTGTTCTTGCATATTTTCAACAACAAGAATAGCTGCAGTCTGTGCCATAGCCTCAATTATTAGAACTCCAGGCATTACTGGTTTATCTGGAAAATGCCCTTGAAAAAATGGCTCATTGATGGTTACATTTTTTAACCCTACCGCGCTTTGATTGCCATTGATTTCTAACATTCTATCAATCAATAACATGGGATATCTATGAGGTATCATTTGCATAATTTTTTCTATGTCAATTTTGATACTATCTGTCATAAAAATTCTCCTAACTAAAATCTATTCATATTTAAGTTTTTTTTGTTTTTGCCAATTTTGCCAAAGTCGCAATTTGTTTCATAAATTGCCTAAGTGGCACAGCAGGCGAGCCCATATATTCCTTTGCCCCATCTGGAATATCCCGCATAATACCAGATTGTGCTGCTATTCTAGCTCCCGTACCAATTTTTAAATGACCTGCAATACCAGACTGTCCACCCAACATAACAAAATCACCAATTTCTGTACTACCAGAAATACCACTTTGGGAAACTATTACACAATTTTTACCAATCTTAACATTATGTCCTATTTGAACAAGGTTATCTATCCTTGTCCCCTCACCTATAATTGTATCTGGTCCTGCGCCTCTATCTATTGTAGTATTTGCTCCTATTTCCACTCTATCTTCAATAATAACTCTGCCCAACTGTGGAACAGTTGTAAAACCGCTATCATCTATTGCAAAGCCAAATCCACTTTGCCCAATTCTAGCCCCTGCATATATAACAACTTTATTACCTATCAAAGCATAAGTTATGCTTGCACATTCGCCAATTATACAATCATTGCCAATTTCAACCGATTTTCCAATAACAGCATTTGCTTTAATTATACAATTATCACCTATTTTAGCATATTTGCTAATCACTGCACCTGCTTCAATTGTACAATTTTGTCCAATTGTAGCGCTGTTGTCTATTATTGCTTTTTTAGAAATAAGACTAACATTATTTACACTATCAGGATAAAACATAGATGCTGCCAAAGCATATGACTTATAAGGATTATTAGACACTAAACAAACCATAGAATCAGGAGAAAAACCAACAAATTCTTCTCTAACAAAACAAGCGCCTGCATTTGTCTTTTTAAATTGCTGTAAGTATTTTTTATTTTCAAAAAAACTAATATCTTTAGATGTAGCATCAGTTAATGGAGCAACGTCTGTATATTTACATTTTGCAATTTTACTATTATCTGATGCAATGATTGCACCAGAAAAATCTGCTATTTCCTCTAAAGTAAAAGGTCCTGCTTTTTTAAAAAAACGCATATCTGCCATAATACTCACCACCCACAGATTTTTAAAATATTATTTTTTCCATTTAATTGGAATAGATTTAACATTTTTATTAAGTCGCTCAAGTACATCTTTGGTAATGTCTATATTTTTATTTGCAATTATTACCTGTTGATGTGAAAGCACTATATCCAAATTACGTTCTTTTGCAATATCTGCGACAATCATTACTGCTTTTTTACGAAGTTCTTTCAAGGATTCAGCCACTGCCATATCTATATTTTTTATTTCTTCTTGAGTATCTCTTTGTGCAGAAATTACTTTTTGTTGAAAAAGTTTCTTTTTGGCTGTTAATTCCTCTTTTTTCATACTGTCTTGTTGTTTTATAACTTCCTGTTGAAAATCTTGTAATTTTTTACCCCGTTTTTTAATGACCTCTTGATATTCTTTTCTTTTTTTGTCTATTTTAGATTTAAGTGTCTTGGCAGCAATTGACTGTTGCAACACCATATCCATATTTACAACCCCAATATTTAATTTAATATTCTTTTTTTCCTGAGCATAACTATTTGAAGATGCCACAACAATAATAAAAAATAATATTAAAGCTAATTTATAAAACTTACTCATAATTGGTAACTATCCTTATATTTATAATTTCTAAAAACTGGTGCCAAAGCTAAATCTGAATACTTCTTTTTCGTCATAATCACCATCTAAAATAGCTGTTGCCAAATCCACCCTAATTGGTCCAAGCGGTGAACGCCAAGACAGCCCTAAACCAACAGATAGCCTAATAGTATTATCATCAAATATTCCAGCACCGCTATCATCAACATTCCATAAATTACCGAAGTCAGAAAAAGCATGACCTTTAATGCCAAAATCTTCTGATAGTCCCAGTGGAAAAGCTAGCTCAACAGAACCTCTGTAAAATTGATTACCACCGAGTGAATCTCGTGTTGATTTATCTCTAGGACCAACTCCTGCTCTTTCAAATCCTCTAAGTTTAGCACCACCAAGATAAAAACGCTCATTGATTCTAATATCCTCACCGCCCCAAGCAAATATATAGCCAGCCTCCCCAAGTACACTAAATATCCATTGTTTTTTATAAATTGGCCAGTAATAATTAGCCCCTATTTTAGTGCTAACATACCTAGCCTCACCTCCAAGCCCTGCAATCTCTGTATCAAATCTAACAATACCACCCTCAGTTGGTGTAAGAGTACTATCTCTAGTATCATAAGTTAGACGCTGTGATATAGCAGACGTCATACGTGAGCCTTGTTGCTGTTTAATAAAAAGAGATGCATTGCTAGCAACATTTTTAATTTCATTATCTTCCAGCCTATATCTAAGTGACTGTCTTAAATTATGTGCCACTGGATAGCCAGTTCTAAGCGCAAAACCTGTGCGTCTTTGATCATAAGTGCTAAGTGTTTGTAAATTTCTAGTAATATGAAATAAATCAATTCCTGCTTCTAAATCTCTATCCAAGAAATAAGGCTCTGTAAATCTTATATCAAACTGAGAACGTATGCCTGATAGTACCGTATTAAATTCTAATTTTTGTCCCCTACCAAGTAAGTTATTTTCACGAATATTTAAATTACCCAAAGGACCATCAGTTGTTGAATAACCAGCACCAATGGAAAGTTCACCAGTTGATTTTTCTTGTACATCTATTTCTATATCAGTCATATCAGCCACAGCCGTTGGCGCTAAACGTACTTTTACTTCTTCAAAATAGTTCAAATCTTTTATTTTTTGTTCAGATTTTTGTAACTTACTACGATTAAATGGGTCGCCCTCAACCAAAAGCATTTCACGCCTTATAACTTCATCTAATGTTCTTATATTGCCGTTAATATTGATATTTTTCACAAATGCTTTTGCACTTTCATTTATAACAAATGTAATTTCTATTTCATTATTATTGCGTTTTTTGTCAATTTGTGGGCGTATATCTATAAATGCGTATTGTCTATTACCTATTTCATTTGTTAGGTTAACGATACTATCTTCAACAGCGCTTGCATCATACCAGTCACCAACTTTAAGGTCTATTAATGACTTTACCCAATCAGAATCCAGCTCTGACACACGGTTATCAACTGAAATACTACCTATTTTATATCTATTGCCTTCTTCCAATGTAAAAGTTAAGAAAAAATCTCTCCTATCTGCAGAAAGCTCTGCCACAGCAGATGTTATTTGAAAATCTGCATAACCGCGATTTAAATAGAATCTGCGCAATAATTCTTTATCATAGGCAAGTCTATCTGGGTCATATTTGTCATTAGATGTTAAAAAGCGATACCATCTAGCCTCTTTACTAGCAATTACATCAGATAAAGTACCATCATCAAAAAATTCATTACCAATAAAGCTTACTCTACGAATTCTAGTTTCTGGTCCTTCTGATATTTCAAAGACTAAATTAACCCTATTTTGGTCTAGCATAATAATTTTTGGATCAATATTAACAGAAAACAACCCTTTTAAACGATATATATCAAGCAATCTTTCAATATCTGCCTGCACTTTTGTTCTGGTAAATACAACCCTTGGTCTTAAGTTAATTTCAGCTTTTAAATCTTCATCTTTTAGCTTTTTATTACCCTCAAAAGCAATCTCATTTATTACCGGATTTTCAACCACACTTACAACAAGATCATCACCATCTTGATAAAAGTTAATATCAGAAAAAAGTCCTGTCCCAAAAAGAGTTTTTAGGCTTTGATTTAAATTATCCTGAGTTAAATCATCGCCTGGTTGTATATCTAAATAAGTCATAACTGTTGCGGGGTCAATTCTCTCTGCCCCCTCGATTCTTATATTTTGAATAACATCAGCCCAAGTAGCAGAATTCAAAAATATAACAAAAATAGCTACAGCTAGCATTTTTGAGAACATATTTCTTTTTACTTTTATCACTTCACTTAACCTTAAAAGTTTATAATTTAAATATCATAAGAGATGACTTTAGCAAAAGTTTTCATCTATGACCACAATGTTTTTACAAATGGAAAGTCTTTTATTGATAAAGATAGTTTAAATATCTTTGTTAAATATTTGTCTAATGTAGCCATAGTTTTTGCCATGTCAGCTGTTTCATCTGTAAGCCATATTTTGACACTTAACATATATGCCGTTGCAACAGCAGCAAGCATAACATCTTCTTGTAACATATTTGTTGATGTTATTTTTGCTTTTTCTAAGATAATTCTAATTGAATTACAAAAATTTTCCTTATATCCAATTGCAATTTCTGGATTGTTCATAGCAGGACTTAACATTGATATTAAAGCAGACCTATTTTCATTTAGCAAATCAAAGCGATACATTATAACTTCAAATAATCTGTCTTTTTTACTATCAAATTCCATATCAAAATCAAAATTTTCTTCTTCTATTTTTTTATCAAAATCATTTAAAATTGCTTTTACTATATCATGTTTATCGACAAAGATTTTTTGTAGCTCATTTACATTTGCATCTGTATATTTTGCTATATCTTGCATAGAAAGACTGCCCCAATTGGTGCTATTTGCCAAGTCTATTGATTTTTTTAAAATATGCTGTTTTTTTATCATATCTCTTGTATCTTTAAAAATTAGTGTGTAAATCTAGAAAAACACTAGCAAAGCTAAAACTAACAAACAAGTGAGAAATTTAAAGAGAAAATAAAAATGAATAAAAATTTAGATATAGTTGGCATAGGCAATGCCATAGTTGATGTTTTAAGTCAAAGTGAAGATAGCTTTTTAGAACAAGAAAATTTAGATAAAGGCGCAATGATATTAGTAGATGAAGAACAAGCCGCAGAGTTATATGCAAAAATGGGTCCTGCAATTGAAGTGTCTGGAGGCTCAGTTGCAAATACCATTGCTGCGCTTGCCTCTTTGGGTAGCAAAACTGGCTTTATTGGTAAAATAGGCAGTGATCAATTGGGGGGAGTATTCCAACATGATATGCAGGCTATGGGGGTTGAATTTAACACTCCTGCGCTTACAGATGGTCCTGCCACTGCCCATTGCCTCGTATTTATAACGCCAGATGCACAAAGAACTATGTGTACTTTCCTTGGGGCAAGCAATATGATTGCCAATGCTGATATAGACAAAGAGTTAATTAAATCTGCAAAAATACTATATCTTGAAGGCTATTTATTTGATAGACAAAGTGCAAAAAAAGCCTTTTTCACAGCCGCTGAAATTGCTAAAAATACAAAAACCAAAGTAGCAATTAGCCTCTCAGATAGTTTTTGCGTGGAAAGACATAGGGAAGAATTTTTAGAATTATTAGAAAATCACATAGACATATTATTTGCTAATGAAAATGAAATAAAAGCACTGTTTGAAACTGACAAACTTGACGATACCATATACAACATAAAGAAAATATGTGATATTGCTGTTATTACCAAAAGTGCAGAAGGCTCTATTATTGTTGAGCCTAATAAAAAATATGAAATACCCGCATTTCCTGTTAAAAATATAATTGACACAACAGGTGCGGGGGATTTTTATGCAGCTGGTTTTTTGCATGCCTACAGCAAAGGACATTCTCTTGAAATTTGTGGTAAAACCGCATCAATCATAGCATCTGAGGTTATAACCCATATGGGAGCAAGACCACAAACAGACTTGGCTAAATTACTTGCTGATAATTTAAAAATATAGTTTAAGATTGGAAAGTAGTAAATTGATATATAAACATTTTTGCATAATATTTATATTCTTATTCGTTACAGTGGCCACTGTAGATATAGCAAAAAGTGAGGTAAATAACAATAATTTAACTCACGCAATTGCCATGCATGGACCACCTAAATATGAAGAAAATTTCAAATATTTAGACTATGTAAATCCCAATGCTCTAAAAGGTGGAATATTAAAACAAGCAGTAATCGGCAGTTTTGATAATTTAAACAATAATATAATAATGGGAAATTCCGCCAAAGGTTTAAATTTAATCAATGATAGGTTAATGGCACGCGTATATGATGAGCCTTTTACCTTGTATGGACTGGTTGCAAAAACAATTCAAATACCAGATGACAGGTCATATATAATATTTAATATCAATCCAAAAGCAAAATTTCATGATGGCCATAAAATAGATGCAGATGATATTATTTTTAGCTATGAGTCATATCGTAAATATGGTCACCCTGTTAGGCGACGTGTATATAGCCTTGTAGAAAAAGTAACAAAATTATCTAATTTAAGTGTAAGATTTGATTTTGGTCATGGATATGATGCAGAAACTGCCTTAATACTTGCAATTATGCCTGTTCTTCCTAAACATTATTGGACTACTGAGGGACGCGATATTTCAAAAACAACTTTAGAGCCACCACTTGGCAGTGGTCCTTACAAAATTACTAAAATTGATATAGGACGCTCTATAGAATACACAAAAATAGATGACTATTGGGCAAAAGATTTGCCAGTTAATATTGGGCATCATAATTTTGATACAATCAAATTTACCTACTATCGCGATGATGGAATTGCCTTTGAGGCCTTTAAAAGTGGAGAATATAATTTTCGCCGTGAAAAAGATATAGTTAAATGGAAAACTGGCTATAATATTGATGCCATTCAA
>JALTWL010000010.1 GCA_027047045.1 Micavibrio sp. | reverse complement strand
GCCCCATTTCACCGTAATGTAAAACAGATGGTTGGGTATGAAAAACTCTACCTATTCCATGTCCACAAAAATCCCTAACGACAGAAAAGCGCTTAGATTCTGCATAGCTTTGTATTGCATATCCGATATCACCCAAAGTTGCTCCCTCTTTGACAACCTCTATTCCTCGCATCATTGCACTATAAGTCGTTTCAACTAATATCTTTGCCTTAACTGGTATTTTATTACCACAATAAAACATACGGCTGGTATCTCCGTGCCAGCCATCAAGAATAACTGTTACATCAATATTTACGATATCACCATTTTTTAATTTTCTATCACTGGGTATTCCGTGACATACAACATGATTTATTGAGATACAAGTAGCCTTTGGGTAACCTTTATACCCAAGAGGTGCAGCAATTGCACCCCTATCTTCTATAAATTTTTGGCACATCAAATCAAGCTCTGCTGTGATAGCACCAGGTACTACAAATGGAGTAATATAGTCCAATGTTTCTGCAGCCAGCTTTCCTGCCTTTCGCATAGCAACAAAATCTTCTTTTCCATGTATTGTAATATTACTATCTAAAAACTCGGCTTTATCCGTTTTCATATTTTATATCCTTGCCTTTTTTTGTAAAAATACTATCCTATAATATTTAAAAAGCTACAATAACCTAGAAGTAAGCTAAAGAACAGAGTAAATTATAATGTCTAATGAAAAAAATATACACACAGCCGCATTGATTGTAATAGGTGATGAAATATTAAATGGCACAACCAGTGATGCAAATGCTGCATTTATTGCCAATAAATTGACTTCAAAAGGTATAAAGCTTATGGAAGTTAGGATAATAGGCGATATATCAGATGATATAATTTCTACTGTACAAGATTTAAAAGATAAATATGACTATATTTTTACAACTGGTGGTATTGGTCCTACACATGATGATATAACAAGTGAAACTATAGCCAAAGCCTTTAAGATTGAGCTGGAAATAAATGAAACTGCAAAAAATATATTAGAAGAATATTATGATGATCAAAATTTAAATAATGCTAGATTAAAAATGGCATATATCCCCAAAGGGGCAAAGCTAATAGAAAATCCAATTACTGCGGCTCCTGGCTTTATCATAGAAAATATATATGTAATGGCAGGTATCCCCAGAGTTATGCAGGCTATGTTTGTAAAACTTCTAGATAATTTACCAGAAGGTCCGCCAATATTGTCAAATACAATTTCTTGTGACCTATATGAAAGTCAAATTGCAGATGCACTAACAGCCATTCAGCAAGAATATTTGAATGTAGCTATAGGAAGCTATCCTCAATATAGAGGCGGTGAACATGGACTGAATATCGCAATTAGAAGCACTAATAAAAAAATGCTAGAAGATGCAACAAACAAAGTGATTCTTGCAATTAAAGAACTTGGCGGAACATCAAAGGCCATAAATATAAGAATAGACTAAAATTATGAATATAAATTTACATTTAATATCAGATTCTACTGGTGGTACATTAGATGGAATAATCAAAGCAACGATGGCTCAATTTGCAAATGTAGAGTACAAAGAGCATCTTTGGAATTTAATTAGAACAAAAAGACAGATAGATATAATAATAAAAACAATAAATGAGCATAAAGGACCTGTATTTTTCACTATGGTAGATGATGGTCTGGCATCTTACCTACAAAATGAATGTAAAAAAATAGGAGTTCCGTGCATTGCTGTTTTACAACCAGTTATGAATAGTCTAACTGAATATTTAAATTTACCCAGCCAGTCTAAACCAGGGCTACAGCATAAATTAAATGATGATTATTTTGATAGAATAGATGCTATGGATTACGCTCTACATCACGATGATGGACAAATTTCTGGACGATCACTTGCTGAAGCTGATGTAATATTGCTAGGAGTTTCTCGTACTTCAAAGACGCCTACTTGTATTTACTTAGCAAATAGAGGCATAAAAGCTGCAAATGTTCCCTTAATTCCAGATATTGAACCACCAAAAGAAATATTTAAGCTAACAAAACCTCTATTTGTTGGACTAACCGAATGTCCTAAACGCCTAGTTGATATTAGAAGCAATCGCCTAGAACAATTAGGGCAAAACTATAAAACCGACTATCTAGAATTGGAAAAAGTAAAAGAAGAAGTAAAACAAGCAAGACAATTATTTACAAAAATGAATTGGCCTGTAATTGACGTTACAAATAGGTCTGTTGAAGAAACATCAGCAGAAATATTATCACTACTTAGCCGTAGAGCTGAGATAAACTAACCAAAAATAATAAAATATTCGTGTAAAAATCTCTTTCATTTTATATTATACGTGCTAGAATAATCGGCGGTTACATCATTTTTGTTTTAATATCCTTAAAAAAATTTTTAAGGCGATAACATACATATAAAAAAAGAGGTTACATTATGAAATTTTCTATTGATCGTTCAGACTTACTACGTTCTCTTGGGCATGTACATACAATAGTGGAACGTAAAAATACTATACCAATTCTTGCAAATGTACTTTTAAAAGCAAATGATGGAGTTTTATTTTTAAATACTACCGATATGGATTTGGAAGTTACAGAAAGTGTACCAGCATCAATAGAAATAGAAGGCGCAACTACAGTGCCTGCAAACACTTTATATGATATTGTACGTAAATTACCAGAAGGCTCTACTATAGATATGGAAGTACCAACTGGTGATAATATTATGACCGTTAAGGCTGGACGTTCAAGATTTAAACTTGGTTGTCTTCCAGTGGAAGATTTTCCACAAATGTCCGAAGATAGCAACTGGCCAATAAAATTTGAAATATCTGCAGCAAAATTAAGATCTTTAATAGACAAGACACGTTTTGCAATTTCTAATGAAGAAACTAGATATTATTTAAATGGTATTTTTATACACGCAACTGAACATGAAGGTAAACAAGTTCTAAGGGCGGTTGCGACTGATGCACATAGATTGGCAAGATTTGAAACAGAACTTCCTGCTGGTGCGGAAGATTTAAGTAATGGTGTTATAATCCCTAAAAAAGCTATCAATGAAATTAAAAAGCTAATTGAGGAGGCTGGAAGTAATATAAATATTTCCCTTTCTGATACAAAGTTAAAATGTAGCTTTGACCATATAACATTAACAACAAAACTAATTGATGGTACTTTCCCTGATTATGAGCGTGTTATTCCAAAAACCAATGATAAAATCCTAGAAATTGATCCATCTAGTTTGGCTAATGCTGTTGATAGAGTATCTACAATTGCAACAGAAAAAACTAGAGCTATCAAAATGACAATAAATGGTAAAACAATGACACTTTCTGCCACTAGTCCTGAAAGTGGAAGTGCTACTGAAGATTTAGAAGTATTATTCGAATCAGAGCCTGTTGAAATTGGATTTAATGCAAATTATCTAATGGATGTTGCTAAACAAATTAACAGTGATGGCTGTATTTTTACCCTTGCAGATGGTGCTTCACCAACAGTCATTAAAGATGCGGGTGATGACGATGCGCTGTACGTGCTAATGCCGATGAGGGTTTGATTTATAAATTTTACTTTATAGCTATCATACTCAAAGATAATTTGCATATTTTATGGCTGTAAAGACTCAAGCTGCTGGAGTTCGGTTTGTGTTGCGCTATGCTATTTTCTTTTGGTATTTTTCTTGCCTTTTACCCCACACCGAATTATATAAAATTACATTTATTAGAAAGAGCTTAGGAAAGCTTTAAATATCTTTGAAATTAGCTATATAATTTATACAGGGCTGCAGCTACCTTCCTACCCTCTGCTAGTAGCATGTTGTAAGTCCTACAAGCAGCTCCTGTATCCATACACTCAACCGCAATTCCAAAATCTTTTAAATCTAAAATTATATCTTTATTTAAAAATATAGTTTTTTTACCTGAACCAAATAATAATAATTCTATATCTTCTGCACCTATTATTTGTGAAAAAAATGAAATTTCTAAATCTTCTATAGCCTCTGCTATTTCCCAATTTACAACTAAGTCGGGAAAAACAATTATATTGCTAGAGTAAAATTTATCACTAATCTTAAACCCATCTTTCCCATAAGATTGAATTACTTGTTTATCATTAGATATTATGGGAGTTAGATTAACCATATTTAACCGTTAACCAACTTGTTGTTCTACTTGTGTATTATTATTGCTCACAAGCTTTTTTCTAGGATTGAAATATAAAAGTAAGGGCGCTGCTATAAAAATAGAAGAATAAGTACCAATAACTATGCCAAATATCAAAGCATCAACAAAGCCCTTAATAACCTCTCCACCAAAGAGCCAAAGTGCAATCAAAGCAAGTAAAGTAGTCAAACTAGTCATAAATGTTCTAGATAATGTCTGATTGATAGAAAGATTGATTAGCTCTAAAAATGTTTTTTTCTTATATTTTCGCATATTTTCACGCACTCTATCAAAAACAACAACCGTATCATTGATAGAATAACCCGCAATCATCAAAACTGCAGCCACCGTTGATAAGTTAAATTCCATTTGAGTAATAGCAAAAAAACCCACAGTAAGTAGAGTATCATGAGCAAGAGCAATTACAGCAGCTACCCCAAATTGCCACTCAAATCTTATCCATATATATATTAAAATCCCAATTAGAGAATATAGTAAAGCTTTTGTTCCCGCCTCAATCAGCTCAGAGCCAACTTGTGGACCAACAAATTCTACCCGCCTATATTCAACTTCATTACCAAGAGTATCTTTTACCTTTTCCATTACTTGTTTTTGTTGTTTCTCATCCCTATCTTGTTGAGGAATACGTATTAAAACATCTTGTGGAGAGCCAAATTCTTGGATACTAACACCACCAATATTAAGCTTTCCTAAATCTTCACGCATAGCTGCAATATCTGCCTTCTCAGATTTAACTTTAATTTCTATTAAAGTTCCCCCTGTGAAATCGATACCAAAATTAAGCCCATGCTGAATAGCGTAAAATAAGCTCCCAAAAAGTAATAGAGCTGAAATTGAAAATGCAACAATACGCATCTTCATGAAATTTACATTCGTATCATCGGGAACTAGTTTTAAAATAGCACGCATTTAAATAAAACCTCTTTCTTATACCAAATCTATATTGGTAATTTCTTCCTTTTTCTAGATTTTAGCCAAATAACAACAAATAACCTAGTTAGCATAATTGCTGAAAACATTGATGTTAATATTCCAATACCCAATGTTACAGAAAATCCCTTAATTGGGCCACTACCAAAAGAAAAAAGCAATAAAGCTGCAATTAAAGTTGTTAAATTAGCATCAATAATCGTGGACATAGCCTGTCCATATCCTGTATCAACAGAAGAAAATATAGAACGTCCATTTCTAATTTCTTCTTTTATACGCTCAAAAATAAGCACATTTGCATCAACTGCCATACCAACAGTTAGCACTATACCTGCAATACCAGGCAGTGTAAGTGTTGCTTGTAGAACTGAGAGTAATGCAAATATTAGTGCCATATTCACAAGCAATGCGATATTTGCAAATATACCAAATAAGCCATAAACAAGTATCATAAATATTAAAACAAATGCCATACCAACTATACTTGCTATTTTACCCGCCTCAACCGAATCTCTACCTAAACTTGGTCCTACAGTTCTCTCTTCAATAACAGTTAATGGCGCTGGCAAGGCCCCTGCCCTTAGCAATAAAGAAAAGTCATTTACTTCTTGTACAGTAAATTGTCCTCTAATAATTCCAGCACCACCACAAATAGGCTCATCAATAACAGGTGCCATTATAACTTCTTTATCTAGAATAATAGCAAAGCGCTTTCCTCTATTTTTTCTGGTAATATCACAGAATTTTTTAGCTCCCTTGCCGTCAAATCTAAAGCTCACAACTGGTTGGCCATTTTGATCAAAACTAGGCTGCGCATCATCTAACATATCACCACTAAGTACAAATTTTTTGCGAATAGCAATTTTTTGTTGTGGATTTTCTTTCATTGGCAGAAACATAGAAAGTGGAGATATTCTCCCTCCCCCAACAGAAGATGATTCATCTACCATATGAAATGTTAATTTCGCAGTTTTACCTATTAGATTTTTAATATATTCAGGATTATCAACACCAGGCAATTGAATTAAAATTCTATCATAGCCTTGTCTTTGAATTATTGGCTCTCTTGTACCTGTTTCGTCTATTCTTTTTCTAACAATTTCAATTGAATGTGAAAGCGCATTAGTTTTTATCTCAGTTATAGCTTGTGGGCTTAGTTCTGCTTTAACAAGACCTTCATCATCTATATCAACAATCATACCGCCTTCTCGCAAATTGCGAGCTATTTTATAGGCCTTTTTTCTATCTTCCATTCTTCTAATTTTAAAGATTATATTATGCCCATCTATCTTAAGACCAACATAGGCAATACGTTCTTTTCCAAGCTCACTTCTTGCCGTATCTTTAAGGCTTTCCATACGCTCTTTTATTACATAGTCCATATTAACTTGCATAAGCAAATATGCCCCACCTTGCAAATCAAGACCTAAATTTATAGTCTTATTAGGTGTCCAACTGGGCAGTTTTTCAATAGTTTTTGCAGGTATAAGATTTGGCGCAGAATATAAAATCCCCCAAATTACAACCAAAGCAATTAACCAAATTTTCCAACGTTCAAAATGTATCATTATCTATATTTAAGCTTTCTTTTTACTTTTTTTATCACGCAATTTAGAAACTGTTACTTTTTTATTGTCTTTATCCTTATCATCATTACTCTTCATTGAAACTTCTTTATTAGAAACGGCCTTATCCCTAATTGTCATTATGGTAGAACGAACCGCATGCACCCGCACACCATCGGCAAGTTCTACTATAAGTTCGTCATCACCAGTTATTTTAAAAACTTTACCAATTAAACCACCGCCAGTTACTACTCTATCCCCTTTTTTTAAATTATCAACCATATTCCTATGTTCTTGAATACGTTTATTTTGCGGACGAAAAACTAAAAAGTAAAATACTATTAAAATTAAAATAAGCGGTAACAAGGACATAAGAAGACTGCCTTCTTCTGCGCCTTGTACGCTATTATTGACTACATCTTGTGCCCAAACAGGTGTAATAAACATGATTGCCTCTTTTTGTTATTTTGTTATGTTACTATTCAAGTTAAAATGTTTAGCACAGAGATATTATTACAACAAGCAGGAAATGCAATGCTAAAACAAAATATAGTTAAATTTATATCATTATTGCTAATTACACTAGTAGTATTATCAATAGTTACAACTTTAATAAATAAAGATAACATATTGAAAATTCTAACCTTAAGCAAGCTTAACTCTTTAGGATATACAAATAGCTCAATAAAAAAGATAGAACTTTATTCAAATGTAATAAAAATATATAAAATTAAATTAACTAATAATATTTCAGCTAAATATATTCAAATAAATTATAAAATTTCAAAAAAAGGACTAAAAATAGACAATATCATTATTGATAAATTAGATATAGAATATATTAT
>JALTWL010000009.1 GCA_027047045.1 Micavibrio sp. | reverse complement strand
ACCTCCCATATATATATTATCTTTATAAGTTGCATGCATTGCTAGAACCAAAATCTTTACAAGAGTCATAGGTTCTAGTTTCATTACCATCTGAGATTATTAAACCACCATTTGATGTAGCTTCTATGGATACATTACCATTTACAGTTATTTTTCCATCAATAGGACAATCACTATATTCTGGAGTTTTTATATCTTCTATAGTTTTTATTTCAAACCATTTTTGAGAGCAAACTCCTTCGTATATATATCCGTTTATTCTCGATATTTCAGGATTTACAGTATAGTTATCATAAATTTTTAAATCTCTAGTTTTTATATCTAAAACTTTTGTAGAACCTTCATATATTTGAACTCCTCCCTTTACAGTAACTTCCGATTCTAAAACATCCATATATTCATCAGTTTGTAAATGTAGAGATTTTATATAAAGATTAGAAAATTCTAATTTGTAATCCTTATTAAGGTTGTCTTGAGCAATAGCTAAAAAGCTACCATCTATACCAACTTCATATTCATTTTGTGAGTATTTATATGTAATCTTCATATAAGGAAATTCATAATCGTAAGGGATATTTAGTAAATCATTTTTAACATCTGCTTTTACATTATTTAGTTTCATTTCGAAGGTAGATAGTGAGTAATAACTGTCTGCATCATTACCATAAACAAGTTTCGCATATATATTTCCATTTAATTTAATATATCCATCATCACAATTATTTGCTATAATGTTAGCTTCAATAATATTATTCTGATAACAAGCATCTTCGAATCCTAATTGTTGACAATCTGGATTTGTCCAAGAAACATTAACAGTAACAGTTCCACCATTTTCACAACTATTAGTTTCACTATTAGATGCTTGTGTTCTTATTTGTCCTTTAAGCTTTGATTTTAGTCTGCTTAAAACATAATTTGCTATTATACCTTTTGATGGATCTTTAGCAGACAGAGAAGTTAGATTATTATTTAAGTTCTCTTGTATATATTCTGCTCCTCCCACAGCTTGGTCAAAACTGCTTATTGAATTTTCTAAAGCAGAAACGGCAGAAATTGCCTTTTCAACATCTTCAGTAGATGCAGTAGATATTGAAATTCTTTCTTGGGTCGAACCTGAAGATGAACTATCACTACCACCTCCTCCTCCGCAAGAATAAACAAAAAATGAAGATAAAATAACCCCTAAGAATAATTTTGACTTTTTCATTTTTTTACCTCCCTAATAGATTTAAATTTTTTATTCTTTATTTTTTGTATTGATTTTTTTATATTATACTGATGTTTAATATATTATAGCAAAGTTTAGTTTAGATTTTAGAGGACTATATGGAAAAAAACTTTTTCGTTAAATCTCACGGGCTTGGAAATGAATATATAGTTTTACAGGAAGACAACATAGATTTCAATTTAACAGAAGAAGCTATAAAAACTTTGTGTAATGTTCACTTTGGAATAGG
>JALTWL010000008.1 GCA_027047045.1 Micavibrio sp. | reverse complement strand
CTTATAAAGATTTACTCTCCTATAATAAAGATTGTTCTGAGACTAAGATATATTGTATTTGCTATTACAATTGCATCTTTATTCTTAATCTATCCGCTTTATAAGAAACTAAGCTGGGAATTCATGCCTATGCTAAATGAACAGACATTTATGTATATGCCTGTTACTCCTTTTGGAATATCAATAACGGAGGCAAAGAGACTAACCCAGCTAACAGATAAAATCATAGCTTCATTTCCTGAGGTTGATACTGTTTTTGGAAAAGCCGGTAGGGCTGAAACTGCGACAGACCCGGCTCCTCTATCAATGATAGAGACGATAATAACCTTTAAACCAAAAGAGTACTGGCGTCCGGGTATGACCTATGAAACTTTAATGATGGAAATGGAAAATAAACTAAAAGTTCCCGGGCTTACAAACAGCTGGACTTACCCGATAAGAGGAAGAATAGATATGCTCCTGACCGGAATAAGAACACCTATAGGGATAAAACTCTACGGAGATGATATAGACAAACTCCAGAAGTACGCAGACAGGATAGAAAAATTGCTTCAAAAAATGCCTGAAACCCTGTCTGTTTTTGCAGACAGAATAGCTCAAGGGTATTTCCTAAACATAGATATAAAGAAAGAACGATTAGACAGATATGGACTTACAACAGAGGACGTAGAAAAGGTCATACAGATGGCTATAGGTGGTATGCCTGTGTCAACATATTATAAAGGGCTTGAAAGATACCCGATGCTGATAAGGTTTCCATATGACTATAGAAACAATATTGAAGCTATAAAAAATATAATCATACCAACACCTTTAAACAGAGGAATTCCTCTCAAATACGTTGCAGATGTCTATTACACAGAAGCTCCATCTGTCATAAAATCTGAAAAAGGTATGAAGGTAATATTCATCTATATAACACCCGCCCAGAATATAACAGCTGAGGATTATGTTAAAAAAGCTACTGCACTTATCCAGCAAAACATAAAGCTACCACAGGGATTTTTTATAGAATGGGCAGGTCAGAGCCAGTACTTAGAACATGCAAAACAAAGGCTTATGTATATCATCCCTGCTACACTTATGATTATATTCCTCCTCGTTTATATAACATTCAGGAGTCTAAAAGACACATTTATCATTTTACTCTCCGTTCCATTTGCACTTATAGGAGGTCTTTGGTATATAGACTACCTTAACTTCAACTTGAGTATTGCCGTCGTTGTTGGATTTTTGGCACTTCTTGGGGTTGCAGCTGAAACCGCAATTGTGATGATAATCTATCTTGAGGAATCCATTAAAAAGTACATAGGAAAATATGGAAAGCTTAATAAAAAACTATTTTACGATGCAATTTACGAAGGAGCAGTTTTAAGGGTAAGACCAAAGATGATGACTGTTTCTGCAATTCTTGCAGGACTAATTCCCCTTATGTATATTCACGGTGTTGGTTCTGAAGTCATGCAG
>JALTWL010000007.1 GCA_027047045.1 Micavibrio sp. | reverse complement strand
ATTTTCTTCTAAAATAAGCTCTTTGACCGCCACGCCTGTTTCTATTTCTGCGCCATATGCTTTGGCAGATTTAAGCATAGCTTGGGTAATGCCTCCCATACCGCCCTTTGAATGCCACCATTTTCCAGATTGACCATTTATATTGCCATATTCATGATGAAGTAAATTAAGGGCTGTAGTTGGGGCGTAAGGGTGCAAAAAATTTCCAGTTGCGCCATCACCTGCCAAAAGTCCTTTTAATTCTTCTCCTTCAAAACGCCTATCTAGATAGTCCCCCAAAGAACAAGTCATAATTTCCATTAGTTTTTCTTTTTGCTTACTGGAAAGGCCTCTTAAATAATTGCCAAATTTAAAAAAATCTAGCCAACTGGAAAAGCCACCGCCTATATTAGGTGGGCGTTTATTGATAATCGTTCTAAATATTTTTGCAAGCTCTGATAGTTCAGAGCTAAATTTTTCATAAGAACTTACATCTTGTGGATTAAATTTTGCAATTTCAATTGCATCTTTTTCTGCGCTTTCGCCTGCAATTAAATGCCGACCATCGGGCAGTGCTGACATCATACCAGATGCACGCTCAATTAGCTCCATTCCATATCTTTCAAGCTCTAACTCTTTGATAACATAAGGGCTAAGAGTGCTTACAATATAAGAACAAATAGAATTTCTAAAACCAGGGTAAAATTCTTCAGTAACGGCAGCACCACCGACAATATCTCTTTTTTCTAGTAATTTTACTTTAAGTCCAGCTCTTGCCAAATATCCAGCACAAGTAAGCCCATTGTGGCCTGCTCCGATAATTATAACATCATATATCATTTAATGCTCCCATTAAAAATTTACTATGCAGGTCTAAAAATACGATAATTTGCTGCCTCTGCAATATGTTGAGAGTGAACAATATCACTTTGTTCTAAATCTGCAAGTGTCCTTGCTACCCGCAAAATTCGGTAATATCCACGAGCAGATAATTTCAATTTTTCTGATACATTTAACAACATCTGTGACGCATCATTTGCCATTTTTGCCATATTTTCTAACAATTCACCATCAATTTCAGCATTGCAGTAATGGCTATCCTCAGCAAGTCCAAGCTTAATTAGTCTTTTTTTAAAAAAATCTCTAGCAGAGCTCACACGCTTAGCAATTGTTGCGCTATTTTCAGAGTTTGCATTTTTATTTAAATCTCTAATATCAACCGCAGGTACATCTACATAAATATCAATTCTATCCAAAAGAGGACCAGAGAGTTTATTTTGATAGTCAGCCCCACATTTAGGGGCTTTATTGCAAGCAAGGTTAGCATCGGATAAATGTCCACATCTACAAGGGTTCATGGCTGCTACCAATTGAAAATTAGCAGGAAAAGTAACATGATAATTTACCCTAGATACAAGGGTTTTTCCAGTTTCTAATGGTTGCCTTAGGGATTCTAAAGTTTGTCTTGAAAATTCTGGGAGTTCATCTAAAAA
>JALTWL010000006.1 GCA_027047045.1 Micavibrio sp. | reverse complement strand
CTCAATAGCGTTGCAAGTGAAGGTGAAAAACAATCTCATGACTTGTCAGTAGCATCAGATAGTGCAGATAGAAACGTAAGCAATGTTGCCTCTGCATCAGAGGAGTTATCTGTGTCTATTCGGGAAATTATGTCCCAAATTACAAAATCATCAGAAATTGCAGGGCAGGCAGTAAGTAAAGCAAATGATGCAAATAGTGCAATTGCAGGTTTGACGGGCAATTCTGAAAAAATTGGTGAGGTTGTTGGGCTAATTAAAGATATTGCTGAGCAAACTAACTTACTTGCGCTTAATGCAACCATAGAGGCAGCAAGGGCGGGTGAGGCAGGAAAAGGCTTTGCTGTTGTTGCATCAGAGGTAAAAGCACTTGCATCACAAACAGCAAAAGCGACTGATGAAATTGAGGCTCAAGTAATGGAAACTCAAAATTCAACTAAACAAACGGTAAATGCAATTAAAAGTGTATCTGGTATCATTGAAGAAATGAACAATATTGCAACCTCAATATCTGTGGCAATGGAAGAACAAGCAGCAGCAATGGAAGAAATTGTTCGCTCAACCCATGCTGCAGCTGATAGCACTAAATCTGTTACATCTGCCACAACAAATATAGCAGAAGGCGCAACTGAAACTAAAAAGTCAGCTGATGAGCTAAGGGCTGCGACTGATGAAATTGCCTCTAGAATTGCTAGTTTGAACAGTAATGTACAAGAATTTTTACAAGAAATTAAAAATGTGCAAAATATGCAAGTAAATGATATTTCTTAATATAAAATTATTTATTCTTTTGTATTATGATATTTTAACTTGACAGTTAATTTAAATGGGAATAGCCTCAACTATTATGAATAGATTTTGTAACATAATTGCTTTATTTGTTATTTTATCGTTGTTATTACCTGTGTCTTTTGTGGGTAGCGCTGTGGCTGATGATGGTGATGGTATTTCTCACACTATGGTACAAATAAGTGGTGATAAAATACCCTGCAATATGCAAGATATGGTGGATAACGCCAATTGTGATATGTCAGATAACAATATGGATTGTGTATCTCATTGTTTGATAAATACTACAAGTAACATGTATATTTTATTTAATTCAAATACTATTCATATGAATGTTGGTCATATTTTCTTAAATCCAGAAGATATGGATTTTATTTCTGCAAATATTGATGGTATTATATACCCACCCATCGTAAAATCCTAAAGATATTGCTATATCAACTCTCGATATTATGTAAATCGTGTTGATATTTAACTTAAATTTTTAGGAGTTTTTTATGATGTGGTTTCGTGTGTTAATTTTATTATTATTTATCAATTTTATAGCTATAAGTGAAGTGAATGCTGATAGCAAAGGGCTTACTTTAAAGGAGGCTATATCGCTTGCTGGGGTTAGTGACCCAAGTTTAGCTAAGATAGAGGCAAAAAAGTCTTCACTTGAAAATGAGGCGGTTGCAGCAGGGCAACTTC
>JALTWL010000005.1 GCA_027047045.1 Micavibrio sp. | reverse complement strand
AATACTCATCTTTTGGAAGAACTACGACTCTTGATAACATATATGAATGGTCTGTTCCACAATACTCAGCACATTCGATATCATATTCTCCAACCTCACTTGCATTAAACCACTGCTTAGTCACACGGCCAGGAACAACATCCTCTTTCATTCTAAAAGCTGGAATATAAAATGAATGTATAACATCATCTACTGGTGCTGTCATTTTTAAGATAATATTTGTATTTACCGGCACATAAAGTGCTGATTTATCCATTGTTCCTTCTTTTATAACTTTTCCGTTTTCATCAAGTATAGGTTTTGTATATGCTCCACCCAACTTATGAACAAAACCTTTTTCGTTTTCAGGATACTCATATCTCCATTTCCATTTACTTCCCTCAACATATATAACAATACTATCTTTCTCATCTGGCATTGTTCTTAAAACTCTCATTGAGTCATATCCATACCAGAAAAACACCATAAGTATTGCTGTAGGTATAACTGTCCAAGCAATCTCTAACAATGTATGGTGAGTAACATTTGATATATCTTCATCTTTTACTTTATCTGCTCTATATTTCCAAGCAAAATAAAGCATAGGACCAACTACAGATAAAAATAGTAATATTGACAACCAAAAATTTATCTCTAATGCTCTGTCTATATCTTTTGCAAATGTTGCAGCACTAGATCCTGCAAAACCTTCTAACATATTTTTTGATTCTTCTAACATAGACTCTCCTTATTCCACACTATGGTGAAGCTGTGTGCCACCAGTAGTGATATAACTTTCATCTGCAAACTGGAAGAAATTAACATCTATAATTACTACCAAAAAGAAAAATGCAACCAAAGAGAGTGAAAACACAACTATAATACTTAGTAAACTATCACCTTTTAGATGCATATAATACATAACAATCAACATCGCTTTTAAAAAACCTATAAACATTTGTAACCCAAAGTTATGCTCTGGCAAAAATGTATAAGGCTGAACAAATGTAATAGCTGTTAATACTAACAAACCTATTAAAACTTTTATATATACCGATTTTTCTTCATTATATGTTTTTGTATCTATATTAGTGTCCATGTGATACTCCTCCTACAACATCTCCAGCACCTATCATATAAAAGTATGGGAAAACAAAAACCCATATAAGGTGAACCAAATCCCAATAAAGAGCTATATTAAAATGTAATATATGATGATCAGGTGTTACTTTTCCAGCATTTATCCTTTTTAAAAGCCATATCATTAAAAATACACCTATAAGAACATGAAAACCATGTAACCCTGTCATAGTAAAATACATACCATAAAATATGATCTCACCAAAAGGTTTTGAATTTTCATTTCCAGGCTGTAACGATTCAAGACCTAAAAATACTCCGTGATGGTATTCTTCTGTCCATTCAACTGCTTTTATGCCAAGGAATGCTAAAGCTATTATCATAGTCAATACTATCATCACTTTAGCACCTTTTATATCACCAG
>JALTWL010000004.1 GCA_027047045.1 Micavibrio sp. | reverse complement strand
CTCTTATATCACCTGTAGTAATATCAATGATATTTCCTTGTCCATCATCATTCCATTGTACACTGTTCCCTGTTGGATCTTGGGTTATGTATATAGTTCCTGCAAGAAGATTTTTGGATACATAAAACGATCCAGAGTCCTCTGATTCACGTACTGTTAAATTGTTATAGATTGTATCAAATAAATCTTCTGTAAAAGAAATACCAGGAATAGTATTACCATTAATAACAATATTTGCATCTATATCTCCTAACGTTGTATCATTTAGATCTAAAATGCCGTTTTCATAGTCGATTGTACCCACTACTTGATTATTATTGTCCAAGTCTATGATTTTCCCGTTACCGTCATCTATATAATTTACAGCTGTTCCGCCAATAGAATTTATTTTTAAACTATTTCTCAAAATTGGAGAGTCTATATTTGCATCTGTACGTAAATAATATCTAGATGTTGTAGTTACTGTAGTGTCTTTACTTATGTTAGCACTATTTGATACTGTACCATCAATACCAGTTTGCAAAGGCTCTTCATAACTCGCTTTTGTTATTTCACCTTTTCCATTAAAGACTAATTCAATGGCTGCATAACTTTGATCACCATTTTTATAAGCAAGTGCCCTATCATCAATTTGTGTATATACTTTCCAAGTATTAATACCTGTCTTTACAAAATACTGCTTAAATACATGCGATGTTCCCAAACTATCATACGTTGTTAACGTATTAACATAATGATATGTCGAAGGATTGCTAGGGTTGAAAGTGGTGGTGATAGGATCCACTCCAGCATCCAAATTAGCAGGATTTTCGAAAGAAACTTTATCTGTATTGATCGGATCCAAATTGTTTGGTATATTTATACTCCCCATAGCTCCTGCTATATTTCCTGCATTATCAAGAGCCCATCCTTGTAGCTTCATTCCGGCTGGATTAATGACATCACCATTGGCATCTACTCTAAAATCACCGGCCCTTGTATAATAGACAAGATCGGCACTAGGATTTTTAACCATGAAAAATCCCTCACCATCTAGAGCTAATGAGAGAGGTTGATTGGTGTTTTTGAACGATCCTTGAGAAAAATCTTTGATTGTATTGGCTACAAATACTCCACCGCCTATCTCTTTGTTTCTTGGAGCACCACTTGTAGAGTAGGTTGTAAGAGAACTTGCAACAAGATCGCTAAAATTGACTCTTTCTTGCTTGAATCCTGTAGTATTGACGTTTGATATATTGTCACTGATTACACCCAACCACTCTTTGTTTGCATTTAAACCGGTATTTCCTGTATAAAATGATTGTAACATTTCTATCCTCCTATACTATATACATTATCTAGCGCTATGTTTTCATTGTCGTTTATACTCAATACGATGCCTTGATCCCCTCTCATCGCCTCTTTGACCAAACCAATAGAGCGAATGGAACTTTGTACACTCTCCTCACCATTTTTGGCAACGATACCTACTTTGTATACTCCATC
>JALTWL010000003.1 GCA_027047045.1 Micavibrio sp. | reverse complement strand
AACTGACTAATTAAAGGTAATCGTGTTTTATCATATAACATTATCAATATATCCATAAATTCTGGTTGCCAGCTGGTCAACAGCAATTCCAAAGCTTTTAGTTCCCCTTCTACATCAAGCCAAAATATATCGCCATTGATAACAATTACATCTTCATCACCAATTAGTGGGAGCATATTTTTAACCCCACCACCTGTATCCAATATTTTATCTTCATAAAATATATGTATATCAATATCGTCCCTAAGCGACAAATGTGTAGATAATTTATCTGCCAAATGATGAGTATTTACAAATACTTCCCTGATACCAACTATCTTTAATTTATCCAGCAATATATCAATCATTGTCCTGCCACCCAGCTCTACCAAAGGTTTGGGTATCACATCAGTAATAGGTTGCATTCTTTTACCAAAACCAGCTGCCAGTATTATTGCTTTTGTAATATTTTTATTCATATATTTAACTCTATCTCACTGCTTCCATAATTTATAAAAGTAAATTGACGTAAATCATCATTATTTTCTACAAAATTGATATAACATTCCAGTCTAGTGTCTGGCATATAATATTCCAATTTATCTGGCCATTCTATTATAGATATAGCGTTTGCCAAAGCATCTTCTAAGCCAATTTCTATTATTTCGTCTGGATTTTTTAGCCTGTATAAATCAAAATGGCATATCTTGCCTATATTTGTATCATATTGTTGCATCAAAGTAAAAGTTGGGCTTGGCACTTCTAATTCATTGTTTTTACTTGCTTTTTGTATCAATTTTTTAGCTAGTGTGGTTTTACCAGCCCCCAAATCCCCATAAAGACAAAGAATATCACCAAGCTTTAGCTGTCCAACCAAAGACATAGTTAAGTTATCTAATTCACATTCTGACAAAACAATATTATTTTTCATATTGATTTTACTTACTGCTTGTTGTACAATGTCCATATCATATATCAATATATCAGGAAATATAAAAATGAAAGCCCTAACAAATATATTTAATAAATTTTCTTATCCCAAAACCATTTCTACACAAAAAACAATAATGGAGGGAAGACATATAAGAGTACTTTCTGACAATATAACTACAAAGTGGAATTTTATTGATTATTTGGTTGTAATTTACGCTAAGCGTAATTTAGACAATAGCTATGATATATATCTTAGAAGACATAGTGACTTAATGGATTATGGACGCACCATATTACATGAAAAGTTATCTATCAACAAAGCTATTGCCTTGTTAAATAGATATGACGAACAAATAGGCAAACTGGCCAAAATAAATCTCGGTATTAAAAGAGGCAAAGCAAAAAGACACCATTATAAAAATATACAATCAAAATTAACTCAAAGCGGTATTATCAAGCATTAAAGTAACTAGTTTTATAACCAGTTAAATAAAATATATTGACCTATTCAATTCTCTAGCTTATGCTACATCTCATATGTAATGTTATTATTGATTGGAGCATAAATATTAAATGGGAATATTAAATAAAATATTCAATAAATTTTCATATCCCAGAATTATATCTATACAAAATTCTAAGTTAGAAGGCATACAGATAGAAGATTTATGTGGTAAAAAAGTAACTAAATGGTATTACGCCAATTATGATGTTGCAATTTATGCCAAGCGTAATTTTGATAATAGCTATAACATATATCTTAGAAAACATACCGAGCTATCTGATTTTGGTCGCATAAAGCTCCAAGATAAACTTCCCATTCACAAAGCTATTAACTTATTAAAAAAATATGATGCTCACATAGAATGGATGAAAACAAATGGGCTTCATAGTGCTGTCATTAGAAAAGCAAAATCCAAGCATCACTATAAAAATATAATGCCTGAATTGGTTAAAAACGGTATTATCAAGCATTAAGATTATTCAACTGTTACACTTTTAGCTAGGTTCCTTGGCTGATCGACATCTGTGCCTTTAAGGACAGCTGTATGATATGCTAGCAACTGTACTGGTATCGTATATAAAATTGGCGCAATGAATGAATGAGCATCGGGCAATTCAATTTGCCAAGTTGCAATATTTTTCATTTTTTCAATACCTGCTTTATTGGAAATAAGTAGTATTTTTCCACCTCTTGCCACTACTTCTTCTGCATTTGAGGCAGTTTTTTCAAAAAGTTCATCATCTGGGGCAACCACAATTACTGGAACATTTTCATCTATTAGGGCAATGGGGCCGTGTTTCATCTCACCTGAAGCATAGCCTTCTGCATGGATATAAGATATTTCTTTTAATTTTAATGCGCCCTCTAAGGCTATTGGATAGGCAGTGCCTCTACCGATATAAAGAACATCACGCGCTTTCATTATATCTTTTGCAATTGTTTTTATTTTATCTTCGGCTTTTAAAATATCTGCCACTAGCAAAGGTAAATGCCTTAGTGCCTTTGCTTTTTTTATTTCTATTTCTGTTTTTATTGCTCCTTTACTTTTTGCCATGGCAAGGACGATACATGCAAGTGTTGTTAGCTGGGTTGTAAAGGCCTTTGTAGAGGCAACACCAATTTCTGGGCCTGCAAGAGTTCTTAAAATATAGTCGCTTTCTCGCTCTATTGTGCTTTCAACTGCATTTAAAATTGAAATAATTTTTTGTCCTTGTGATTTTGAATATCTAAGAGCCTCAAGCGTATCTAAGGTTTCACCAGATTGAGATATAAAAATTGCTGTTCCATTTTTTTCCATAGGAGGCATACGATATCTAAATTCTGAAGCAATATCAATTTCCACTGGTACTCTTGCTATTTTTTCTAACCAATATTTTGCAACCATTCCAGCATAAAATGCGGTGCCACAAGCACTAATTGTAATTTTACTACTATTTTTAAGTGCAGATAGTATTTCTTCTGGAATTGTAATTTCGTTATTATTTGGTCTAATAAATGTGTTTAAAGTATCGCTTATGACTTCTGGCTGTTCATGGATTTCTTTTAGCATAAAGTGCCTATATTTACCCTTACCGGTCAAAGCACCAGAAAGAGTAGTCTGCCTAACTTCACGCTTTACACTCTTACCCAAGCTATCTTTTATAATCACATCATTTTTGTTTATTTCTACCCTATCACCATCTTCTAAAAAGCATATTTTATTAGTAAGAGGCGCAAGTGCATAGCTATCAGATGCCAAATACATATCATTTGCACCATAGCCCAGCGCAAGCGGAGTACCTTGTCTTGCGCCAAACATAAGGTTATTTTCTCCCTTAAAAATCATAGCCATGGAAAAAGCACCTTCTAATTTATCAACAGCATCATTTGCGGCTTCAAGTGCAGTTTTTCCCTCTTTCATAAAGTGAGTAACCAAATGCGCGATAACTTCCGTGTCAGTATCTGTCTTAAACTCACAACCGTGTTTTTCTAGGTCGGCCTTTAGCTCTTTGTAATTTTCAATAATTCCATTGTGAACAACAGCTACTTGTTCAGTTGCATGTGGGTGAGCATTATTTTCAGTTGGCTCACCATGAGTTGCCCATCTTGTATGTCCAATACCTATATTACCAGAAAGCGGATTTTCTGCTATTTTCTTTGCTAAATTGGTAAGTTTTCCCTGTGCACGCCTTCTTTCTATATTGCCATTTACCAAAGTCGCAACACCTGCGCTGTCATAGCCTCTATATTCTAATCTTTTAAGCCCCTCAACCAATAGCTCTGTTGCATTATCTTTACCAATTACACCAACTATTCCACACATAAGAAAGCTCCCTTACTTCAATTATTAACTTACTTTTTTTAATTTTTCTGCTTGTTTTGTTTTACGAAAATTCTCTACCCAGTTTTTTCTAATAATATTTTTAGCTCTAGTTACACTAAGAGAATTTTCAGGAACATCTACAGTAATTACACTACCTGCCCCAACATATGCGCCCTCAGCAATATTTATAGGTGCAACTAATGATGAATTAGAGCCAATAAAAGCTCCCTTGCCAATTTTTGTTTTATATTTTAAAAAACCATCATAATTGCAAGTAATTGTGCCAGCGCCGATATTGGCGCCTTCTCCGACCTCTGTATCACCAAGATAAGTTAGATGACTTACTTTCGCGCCACGACCAAGAGTTGTTTTTTTAATTTCAACAAAATTGCCAATTTTAGCATTTTCACCAATTTCAGATTGAGGACGAACTCTAGCAAAAGGTCCAATACTTGCCCCTGCTTTTATTTTGCATTCTTCTAAATAAGAAAATGAGAGAATTACGACATTGCTTGCAATCTCAACGCCCGTGCCAAAAACTACATTTGCCCCAATAACTGTATCTTTAGCAATTTTTGTATCATAACTAAAATAAACAGTGTTTGGGTCTTGCAAGGTAACACCATTTTGCATTGCTAGTTTTCTAAGTCTATTTTGAAAAATATTCTCAACCTTTGCCAAATCTTCTCGAGAATTAACGCCTTCCATATCTTCAGCATCAATTTGGGCTATTTTAGTAATTTTTCCATATTTTTTAGCTATTTTAGGTAAATCTGTTAGATAATATTCACCTTGTGAATTATTACAATCAAGCTCACCCAACCAATTAAATAAATATCTGCCATCGGCACACATTATGCCACCATTGCAAAGTTTTATATTTTTTTCATCTTCATTTGCATCTTTGAATTCTATAATTTTATCTAATATATCATCATTTTTTATAACCATTCGGCCATAATTTTTGGGGTTATCCAATAACATAGCAGAATAAACAAGTGCAGTATTATCACTTTCATTCATTACTTGTAGTAGTTTTTCTATACTGCCTTCAGTGATTAAAGGCGTATCACCAAAAAGTACAATAATATTTCCATCAAAATTTTCTAAATATTTTTTTGCAGATATAACAGCCCCACCAGTACCATTTGCCACCTCTTGAACAACTGTTTTATATGGAGCAACTTCTGCCCTCATATCTGCCATATCACTGCCGATAACTACAATAATTTCAGCTGGATTTAATTTGGTGGCTGTATCTATAACATGTCCAACCATTGATTTACCAACCACTTTGTGAAGTGGTTTAGAAATATCAGACTTCATACGTGTTCCCTTGCCCGCGGCTAAAATAACACATGCAAGTTTTTTTGACATTTTTACAATCCTCCTAAAAACTAGAATGCAAATAAAGATAATAACTAGCAAATCACTCTTTGTTGCAAAAAATTACAATTGACTAAATATTTATTGATTGTTATTGATTTTAATCAAGTACTGGTTAGTATTTGTCTATACTATGCGATGGTGTGGTTATCTTGGATTTTAATTTTAATAGGAGGTATATAATAATCATGAAAAAAATAATAAAAACAACTTTAATTGCAGCTGGTCTATTTATGACTACAACAGCATTTTCAGGTGTTGCATTTGCTGGCTTTGAAAAACCACAAATACATGAAGATGTAGATTACTGGGCGGATATGCGTTATCGCTATGAATATGTTGAACAAGATGGTATTGCAAACGACGCAGATGCATCTACTTTTCGTGTTCGTTTAGGCGCATCTTATAGCCCTAGCGATATGTTTAGCTTTTTAGCCGAATTAGAGGCAACCACCCCACTTGGCGGTGAGAGCTATAATAACACTAACAACGGTAAAACAGCATATCCTGTCGTGGCTGATCCCGATTCTACTGAGCTGAACCGTATGCAAGTAACATTTAGTGCAATTCCAGATACAAATGTTACCATTGGTCGCCAAAGAATCATTTTAGATAATGCTCGCTTTGTTGGTAATGTTGGTTGGCGTCAAAATGAACAAACTTTTGACAGTGTACTTGTTACTAATAATTCTATAAAAGATTTTACAATGCACGCTGCTTATGTTTGGAATGTTAATAGAATTTTTGGCTCTCAATCAGATAATAGAAAGCTAGATACAGACAATAGTTGGGTGTTTAATGGACGCTACAGCGGTATTGAACATGTAACTTTAGTTGGTTATGGTTATCTTTTAGATGTTGACGAGAATTCTGCGCTTTCCTCACAAACTTTTGGTTTCAGGGCAACAGGTAAACATCCAATCAATGATGGGTACAGCTTAATTTATACAGCAGAATATGCTAATCAAACTGACAGAGCTGACAATACCAATGACCTAAATGCAAATTATTTCCGTGGAGAGTTAGGATTTGGTCACAAAGGACTAAGCGTTGTTGCTGGCTTTGAAAGATTAGAAGGTGAAGGCACAGCTGGTTCTGCTTTCCAAACTCCTCTTGCAACTTTACATGGTCAAAATGGTTGGGCTGATAAATTCTTAACCACACCAGATAATGGTTTAGATGACATCACCCTAACAGTTAAATATAAATATGATGTTCCAGAAAATGATATAATTGGTGATGTTAAATTTACAGCTGTTTATCATGACTATTCTGCCGAAAATACAAGTACCGATTACGGTAATGAGTGGAATTTTGCAGTTGGAACAAAATTATTAGACAGTGTGAATTTAACACTTAAATATGCTGATTACAATGAAGATGGATTTTCTACAGATACAGAAAAATTCTGGTTTCAGCTTGGTATGAAGTTATAAAAATTTAAATTCAACGACCTCTATGGGGAAATATATTCTCCATAGAGGTTATTTTTTTAAAAAAATCTTAAATTTCAATATTTCACAATAATAGACTTATACCTGTTCTCTGCCGATTTTATTTAAAAATTTATAAGATATTTGCAAAATTGCCTGCGTTATTTACCCAATACCTGATTAGTTATATTAAATATATGTGAATACATATCTACTGTTGTGAACTAATTTTACAATAAATAGCATATACAGCAAATGTGATTGCTTGCCTTATATATGAATTGCTCTGCCATCTGTTGCAAGGGCGGCTTCTTTTACTATCTCACTTAAGGTTGGATGCGCATGGCAAGTCCTTGCAATATCCTCAGCCGAGCCACCAAATTCTATTGCAAGCACAACTTCGGCAATTAAAGTTCCAGCCTCTGCCCCGATTATGTGGCAACCAAGCACTTTGTCAGTTTTAATATCGGATAGGATTTTTACAAAACCGTCCATTGCCCCCATTGCTCTTGCTCTACCATTTGCCATATAGGGGAATTTACCAACTTTATATTTTATGCCTGCCTCTTTTAGTTGTTCTTCAGTTTTGCCCACTTCAGCCACTTCTGGAAAAGTATAAACAACGCTTGGAATTGCATCATAATTAACATGCGCCCACTGCCCCGCCAGATATTCTGCAACTGCCACGCCTTCTTCTTCTGCCTTATGAGCAAGCATTGGACCTTCAACAACATCACCGATTGCATAAATTCCTTCAATATTAGTTGCAAAATTTTTGCCTATTTTAACCTGTCCTCTATCCGTCATCTCAATACCAACAGTATCAAGCCCCAACCCATCAGTAAACGGTTTTCTGCCGATTGCAACTAAAACTGCATCAAATTCTGCCTTTTCTTCTATGCCACCAGAGGCTGCCTCCATTGTCAGGGTAACTTTTTTTGCTGTTTTTTTCGCAGCCGTTACTTTTGTGCTTAATTTAAACTTCATTTTTTGTTTTTTGAGGATATTTAGCATTTGCTTAGACACTTCACCGTCCATTGGTGGGAGGATTTTATCTAAAAACTCAATTACCGTTACATCTGCGCCCAGTCTTCGCCAAACTGTGCCAAGTTCAAGCCCAATTACACCGCCACCGATAACCGCTAGTTTTTTAGGAACAT
>JALTWL010000002.1 GCA_027047045.1 Micavibrio sp. | reverse complement strand
TGGAGCGCATGGGCTGGGTGGATGGCATCTGGGTCTGCTCTCTTGAAGAGTTCAAAGGCTCAGTTTCCCTGCTGCGTGAGAGTCTTATCCGTATCCATGCAACAGTGCAAAAAGAGGAGAACAAAGCCGACAAGATGACACTGCTCTACAACTACCTTACGGGCAATGAATTTCAGATGCAGCTTAAAGCCATTGTTGACGGCTTCATGCAGATGCAGACTGAACTTGACAAAGAACGCCGCTCTCTCATGGCAGCCTGGAAACGCCGCCAGAAGCTCATAGACTCAGTGCTAGCTAATACAACAGAAATGTACGGATCATTGCAAGGCATCGCCGGAGGGAATGCGCTGCCGAAGATTGATGTGTTGGAGTTGCCGGAGGAGGTTGAAATAGCTGGCGATGAGCAAGTTGATTAGTACGCCATTGACTTATAAATATAATTGTATTATACTATTTACTATTATTATGAAGATGATAGTTTGCTTTTGATGATATATGTATATGAAAAGAGTAAAACAGAAGATTTAACACCTAAGCAGATAGAGATGCTTAGAAAAGCATTTGTAGAGGAGTAAACTATGGATAACAAATTATTTGATGAGTTGCTTGCTAGTACGAGCGAAGCCAAAGAGATACTTGCAAAAAAGAGAAGTCCTAGTCGTACTTTTTACATAGAAGAACCCAATGCCAAAGAGATACGTGAAAAATATCATTTGACACAAATAGAGTTTGCAAAGATGCTTAACATTTCTGTGGCGACACTGAGAAACTGGGAGCAAGGCAGGCGAAAACCTGAAGGACCTGCCCGTGTATTATTAAATGTAGCAAACTCGAATCCTGAGGTTTTGATGGGGTTATAAGTGAAAGTGCTTTTGTAGGCAATATACAAAATCAAACAATTAATGCTGTAACTACTTGCTCCATACTTTTCCTGCTTACGCCTGCCTCTTTGGCAAAGCTCTCCCAATTTTTCACTGCCTCTTTGACTTCCGTAATGATAGTCTCACCTTGTTTAATACCATGTTTTTTTGCCAATGCTGTTAGGTGCTCCGTTGAGGGGGCTTTACCTTCATTGAGATAGGTTGTGCTATGTTCGCCCCCCGGTCCGTAGGAGAAGGTGATGTCATAGGCGGGCGAAAGCCGCCATTGCCCCGTTTCATCCATGAGAAATGAGAAGTTTTTGGCATGATCGTCACGGTTGTGGGCAAAGAGATTGAAGCTGGCAAGACGGAACATCTTTTCTGCCTCTTTGATATTTTTGGTCAGATGCAGTGTTAAACGCAGCAGGTCGTCATAGTCGAGGGTAGGGTACCTGAAGTTACTGTGTGTCAGCCCTGCAACTGAGTGCATGTGGATGCGCCTGTCTCCCTCCCGATCGAAGCGTTTGACAGCGAAGTATCTTCCCTTTTTCCCCTCCAGTAGTGTGGTTTGGAGCATCTCAATACCCGCTGCTTTTGCCATGAGGCTGTAGGCGTACTCTATGGTACCGATCTCCTGTGTGTCGGTGCTGGAAGCGAACTTGACCATCCAGTGGGCAAAGCCTTGTTGCAGTGTGCTTCTGCCATGTACGATCTGCCCAAGATCATCGCTTATCTGCACCAGCACCTTCGGTCTTGCCCCGGCAGAAGAACCCCCAAGTGTCAGCAGTGCATCAAGCATGTCATCACTGGAGCCTGCAAGTATCTCCTGCGAGCTTTGTGCCAAGTCATCCAGTACTATTTGGTCTATTTCACTTTCAACTGCATGTTTGGGCTCATAGCTCAGTGCTCCCATCGCATGGCTACCTACATACGCCAGCCTATCCAGTGGGCTTAACGAAGCAGGATTGAGCCCAAGCCTCATCAGATGCCGATCCATCAGCAACCGTCCCCATCCATCAGGCAACGAATCGGCAAAAAGCCCCCAAAGCCCTTCAAAGACATCATCGTCGCAGCGAAATACCCCCGATTTGAGCGGGAGTTTGTAGGGGGAGAGCTGCAAGCCTGTTTTGAGGAAGGATTTGTCGTATTCGAAGTATATGGTGCGGTCTTTGATGGCGAGGGTACCGAGTTTTTCTTTTTGGAGTTTTTCAAAACATAGATAAACAAATAATTTAGTGATCTTAAACATTTTGCAAATATTCCTCTAAATTATCAATCAAAACAAAATCAACTTTTTCTTTATAAAATGCGGAAACATATACTGTATTTACTATAAAGCCTTTTTTAACTTTCCATCCACTTTTATCTTCAATATGGAAATGTTTAAGTATTTCATCTATATTTTCTTTAACAAAGTCAAATTTTTTATTTAATTTTTTTAAATATGACTTTTCTCCTTTAAAAAACTTATTTAGTTCTCTATCAGTTGCTGACATATATAGTTTCTTATTCACATTTTTAGCATCCATTACAAATATGGTTTTATTTTTAGGGTTTATTGCAAGTAAGTCTATTTCACCGCATGATGGTCGCTGTGGAAATTTTTCAGAAATAGTTTTAAATTTATCTATGTTACATCTAACATACTCATCACTTAAACATTTTTTAGCTTCTCTACATGCTAAAATTTCTAATTCTTTATCAAGTTTATCATGAATTTTAATAAGTTCTTTTTTAACCAAATTTTTATCATCAATACTAAAAGGACTATCACCCTTAAATAATGGAATAGTCCATCCATCTATGGCATTTAAAAGCAATTGATGTCCAAAAAGATATTTATCATCTGTTTTTATAAAAGGAGATAAATTTAATCTTTCCTTTTCTCTCATCAATCTATCAATACTATAATCAATATATTTATAGTTCTTAAAGGTATTAAAATCTAAAGATAAAAAATTTAATATTTTCTCAACTTCATCAGTAGATATCATATCTTTTAAAATATTATTCAAATGATTTACAATTTCTTTTAAAGATAAAAAAGATAGTGGAAAATATGAATCTCTTTTAACCCCATATTGTCCTAAAGCCATCATGACTTTTATCATATTCTCTAAATAGAATCCATACTCTTTATTCCATGCTATATTTAATTGTTCATCAAAAGGAGATAAAGTCTTAGTATTTTGTATATCTTCTGATACTTCAAAAGTATTTGATTTAATCTTAGCAGTAATGATTTGAGAACTTGTAGTCTCCTTATAATGTGCATTAAAATCAATATCAAAAGATTTATCTATATCTATCAATTCATAGGAGTCTGTAATTTCAATCCCTGTTTCTGCTAAGTTATAATGTAATTGATCGCTTCTTAAAATTGTTTCATTTATTATTTTTGAGCAAGCCATTAAATAATACCAATCTTGCTCAGAAATTCTTTTACTTCCTTTTGGAGTTACTTTTAATATGGTATGCAAAATATGCTTAGCTGAAACTGCTAACTCAGATGTTTCAATTTTTTGTTTATAATATCTTTCATCTATATCAAATTCTATATATTTTTCTACATCAAACTCCATTTGTTTTTTTTCTTTTTCTCGTTTACCCTCTATATATTCAATTTGTTTGTATGCATATATTAAAATAGAACTATCAAATTGCCTAATTGTTTCTTCTAATTTTTTTTGTAAAAATTCAAAAATTAAATTATTGAGTTGTTTGGCATCATCACCCCAATATTCCATAGGTGTAATGTGTAAGTGTTTAAGGTAATCAACTATTTCTTGGTTAACATTTGCAATTAATGATTTTTGAAACAATAAAGGTTTTTGATAATTTTCAAGTCTTACATTGTTAACAGGTCTATTCTCTAAAACAAAAGCTCTTTCTTCAAAATCCCAAGTCTTTTCTATAAATTTAGATACTAAATTTTGTTGTTCTTGAATCTTTAGAGCTTTTAATAAAGATTCTATAAACATTTGAAAAATAATTTTTTCAGGATTAAAACTATCATTATAGCCAAATGTATTTTTTAGTTTTTCTAATTTAGAGGTTATTATCACTGCTGTAGAAATATCATTATACACATTTCGAATATATGAATAAAAAATTATATTTCTATCCTCATTTAATATATTGACATACGGTAATAAGTGTTTTAAATCCTTATTATGCTTTACAATGCTTTCAGGGAAAATAGAGATCGTAAAATCTTGTGTAGTTATATCAAAATTAAATTCTTTTAAAAATTTAAAAATACTCTCTTTGTATCTGTCTATATAAAAACTTAAAAATTCTGCTATAAACATAGAAATTCTTATTTCTTCTTCAGTTAAAGTAAATCCATTAGGAGGATAAAATATCCAGATCACTTTATTATGATATTTCACACATCTACCACCTTCTAACATAGAAGTATCAATACATTCATATGTTGAATTGCCACGATGAATGATTTTATTGAATTTATTTGGAAAATCAGATTCAACTAATTCATAAATATTATCTTGATATTTTTTATAAAGATATTCATGATAAAAATTGCTCCAAGAATGAGGAACAAACATCATTAAATCTGGTTGCTTGCCCATTATTGCAAATGATTCATTTTCATAATAAATAGCAAAACTATCAAGCATATCCATTTGCATAAGATTATTATTGAATAATGACTGCTTTTTCTCTGCCTCTAAATATTGCCATAGTGCTATGTTATTATCTGACTCTTTTTCACTAAGTAGTTCTAAAATGGGTTTAATATCTAAAGAGTTATAAATAAAGATATTTTTTTCTTTCCACTTATCTTCAAAGCCAAGTATATAATTTATTAAAGTTAATTTTTCAAAGATGATAATAATTTTAGTTTCTGATATATTAATGGGTACTTGATTTATCTCAATCATGTCTTTTTCTCTATTAAAGCGAAACATAAAAAGTTCATCTATAGACGATTTCATTTTTTCTAATTCTGCGTATGATTGTTTAGCTATATCATCAATAGTATCTTGCAAATTATTTGGATGAGAGATGAACTTAAATAAAACAACTTTATCTGTATCAATTTGAGCTAAAGCATCAAAATATTTTGGATAAATATTTTTTGATCTGTCTATTATTCCATTTAGTCTATGTGGAGGAGTAAAAAAATATGAAAGCATTTTCATCATTCTTTTATGCATAGAATCAGACAGCATATGTAGCAATTGAAATTGATTAGTATAGATTATATCCTCTGCTAAAGTATAAATTGTTTCTATATGAGTTTCAAATGGAAGATAAAAATATTCATTTTTAATTTTGGTATATAGTCCATTAAAATTATTCACACCCATTTCATAAAAATATAGAGAATCATCTAAATCAATATCTAATTCAGGAATATCGGTAGTGTCTGTTTCTTTATCAATATCAAAATCGTACATCTTTTCAATTTTGCTCAAAGGTGGCAATTGATATGGGTTATGTATATATTTTTCATTTATATTTTGCATTTCAAAAAAAGATTTATACTCATTGAAAAATTCTAATGAAGGAACATGCATTTGAGAAGTTTCATATTTAGACTCTTCATCATTTGCAAGTTTAGTTAAAATATCTGTTTGTCGTTTTAATGAAGATAAAAATTCAGATTTTATATTCTCTAATTCTGCAATTTCAACTGAAAATAAAATATTATAAAATTGTTTTAAGTATTCATAAGGTTGCTCCATTACTCCATAAAAGAAATAATATTTTTTTCCATCTAAAAAAAGTGGTATTAATTTTTTTTGATTAAATGGTTCAAAATCTTCCATCATTGTAAAATAGCTAGAATATTTTTGTTCAAACCAAGATATAAATTCTGTAAATTTTTCTCTTGTTAATATATTGTTTGAAAATTTTTCTTCATTGATTGATATAAGAGTATGAATAAGTAACTCATATCTAATTCCAAATTTCTGATTTGAAGGATGTATCATAGAAACTACCAACCATAGATAAAAATCTATCTTATTGTATTGTGTAAACTTATTAATCAAATCTTCTTTAAGTTTATTCTTCATTCTATAATCTCCTCAATACTCTCAAACTTCATATTCTCTTTTTTCTCACACACCCCTTCAAACCCCTCCAAACACTCCAAAACCAAAGCCAACTTCAAAAGCGACTCCAACGAAATCTGCCCCGTTCTCTCAAACCGTTTAAGTGACCCAAGGCTCACACCGGAGCGTTCGGCAAGTTCGGGTTGTGTGTAGCCAAGGGCTTTTCTGCGTGCTTTAAATTTGGTCTTGATCGTCTCCATCATCTCCGATGGTGTAGGTGGCAAAAAAGATAACATATTATCCCTTATTTGGATTATATACCAATTATAGCTAAAATATTATCCATAATTCTTAATGTGGATTTGAAATAAAATGCATAACGGCTATGCATATTCTGATCTTTTAGAAATATATTGACCCGTTTAAGCAAAGTGCAGATGGAGCATTGACCAATCTTTTTTGACTTGCCATTGCCTACAGCGGCAAAACCAAGCGGTAGTTTTTGAAGCCCTGCTGCCCTTTGACGCCTTCATACTCCTCTGGCAGGGTATAGGTCATCTTGTCATTTTTTAGTGTCGCGCGGATGTCGATGATGAGCGTTTTTAACTTGTGAGGTACTTTAAATCTGAACCACATCGTATAACGCTTATCATAATCTACATTTCGTTTGTCCGCTTCAACAAGCATATATCTGGCGTGCATCGATTTGTTGAGTGCGCCGTTGTAGATGGAGTTTCTTGTATCGTAGGGGACCACATGATCAAAGCCCTTATAGCCGGTAGAGAGCAGCTGCCGCTTTGAGTCGATCTGCGGCAAGGAGACGGAGAGCCATGCGGCTTTGGCAGAGGTCCGTGGCGTTAGGTGTGCTGTGAGTGTGACTGTGTCACCTCGCCGTTTTATTTCAGCAGAGAGTTTCATCTGTTCATTCGCATAGGTTGCTTTCAGACTATTGTTAGAGGCGTTGAGTGCAAAGGCTAGAAGGCCTTTGGGGTCTATGATCTTTTGGATGGCGGCATAGGGAAGCAGAAAGTTCGTCTGCCCGTCTGCATAGGGTTTGATCTCATACTGGTTGTAGAGAAAGTAGAGTCCCTGCGGCGTAATGGCGAAGTTCTCGGCAAGCATAAACTTGTTGTCAAACCATCCATCCTGTGTAAGAGGATCTGACGGTTTGAGATTGTGTGCTATTTTGTAGTAGGCAAGGGCGATGTTGTGAAGTTTCTGCTTGTATTTTGGCAGAAAAAGGTTTGAGAGGGAAAGTTGTTTTTGGGTTTGGGTGTCAATATTGATATAGGCAATAGTGTAGTAGCCGTGCGCACCGCCTGAATAACCGTTAGATTCAATAGAGAGTGTATAGGTACGGGGTGTTTTGGCAAAAAGGGTGATGTTTGTGTTGTCGTACCAGTCACCCGAAATGGTGTCACCAAACTGTTTGATCGTATCGGTGACCAATTTGTGTGGATCGCTCTTGCGATAGGTGTTTAGGAATGGGGTGATGTGGGTGTCTACCCCTCGCATAAAGGAGGGAAGATTGCTTGCATTGCTGTCTATATAGCTGATAGTATATGCCTGACAGAGCTGCTTTGGAGTCTTGCAATACTTCTTTGAGAGTGTGTAAGCAGAGAGAGGGTACGCCTCTTTGTCGATAAACTGCTGTTCGGTGTAAGCGGTGCTGACAAAGACGAAAAGAAGGAACAGGGGGTGTTAAGATAGGATACATGCTAACTCCAAAATACTTTTTAGATTATAGCATGCTATATGCAATTTTCCTTGGCATAGAGGTAAAAAGAGAGAATTATGCTACTATTCGCTTTGAAAAGTAAAGGATAAAAACAA
>JALTWL010000001.1 GCA_027047045.1 Micavibrio sp. | reverse complement strand
TGCTGTTGTTAAGTTTGTTGAGGAAAAGGTGGTTTTTTCTTCTTGGGAAACTTTAATAGAGGCTGATAGTGTTTTTTCTATTGATAGAGCTGATGTTGTTAGTTATAGGCTTAATGATAATGTTCACAGTTTATATAAAGAGGCGGTTATTGAGTATTTTGATAAGGATGAAAACAGGCTCAAAACCTTTAGATTTAAAGACCCTTATGTTAAAAAGGGTGATATTTTAAAAATTTCTGAAAAGGCTGAAGATCTAAAACAGGCTGAAGAAAATGCCAAAGCTGCATTAAGGGCTAATAATTTGCTTCAAACTAAAATTGAGATTACTATGGCTGGAGATATTAAATATGTAGCTGGTTTGACTTTGAATTTAACTGGATTTGGCAATTATGATGGTAAATACTTTATAAACAGTGTTTCTCACCAGATTTCAAATAATGGCTATAAATCTGTTTTGGAGCTTATGCAATGCTGGAGTTATTAAAAGAGCTGGAGCGTAGGATTTCTAATTTGGAAAATTTAACTTCTAATATTTTAAAAATTGGCAAAGTGGTTGCTAGGTATCCTGAAAAAAATACTGTTAGGGTTGAGTTTGAAAGGGCAGATAAGAGTGACAAAACTGTTTCTTATGAACTTCCTATTTTGCAACCTAAAACTTTAAAGGATAAGTTTTATTTTATGCCAGAAGAGGGAGAGTATGTTTTGTGTTTGTTTTTGCCTTATGCTCTTGATGTTGGTTTTGTGATTGGTAGTTATTATAACAAGGTTATTCCTACTCCTGTATCTGATAATAATAAGATTAATGCTACTTTTGAGGATGGAACGGTTATTGAGTATGACAAGAAGGCTCATAAACTTATGATTAAAAGTGTTGGTGATATTGAAATTGTTTCTGATACTCACATTGTAATGAAAGCTCCAAGAATTGATTTAAATCCTTAAGGGGGTTTTGTTGTGGCTGGAGTTGTGAGGTTTGGTGATAAATGTAGTGGGCATGGTTGTTATCCTTCAAGGGCTAATGATGAGGCTTCTAATAATGTTTTTGTAAATGGCAAGGGTGTTCACAGAGTAGGAGACCATTGGGCTACTCATTGTTGTCCTCCTCCTTGCCACGATGGAGTTGCTAGTTCTGGTAGTTCTACTGTTTTTGTTAATGGCAGGGGAGTTTGTAGGATTGGTGATAGTGTTTCTTGTGGTTCTACTATGGCAACTGGTTCTAGTAATGTTTTTGTAGGAGATTAAAATGGTTGGTAGTTTGGGCGGTATTGTTTTTGAGGGGATTTTAACTCCTGAAAAGGAAAGTTTTAAGAGAAAAAGGCAGTATAACTGGGCTGAGATTGGTTCTTTAAAAAAGCCTATGCTTCAAAGGATTGGAGATAAACTTGATGAGGTTGAGTTTGAGATAAAGCTTGTTAAATTTGGTGATTTTGAGCCTGAGGATTGGCTAGAAAAGCTTTATAATGAAGCTGAGAAGGAAGAGCCTTTAACACTTATTATTGGTGATTATGTTGAG